>JAOAPW010000098.1 GCA_025463105.1 Candidatus Acidiferrum typicum
TCGTTCCGGCGAGCTGAAAGTGGAGTTCGCGGGCAGGTGCGCTGCCCTATTTTTCAATCCAGAAACGTGAAGGGGAGCCGGGCGGCTCCCCTTCACGCGCTTTGGTTTTTTTGCTGTGCGGCTTCGCTTGGAGACCGCTAGCAGTACACACCGCGTGCGCGGTGTGCTTTAATTTAACCTGATTCTCTTCTAAGCCCGGTGGAGTCATCGAGTCATCCTCACCTCCGTGGCTTGACTACAATTCCCCTTTTACGCCTCCGCAATGAATTTTGCAATAGGGCTTCAGCAATTATTTTGGAGAATAAATCGAGGCGCTTCGAGGAGCGTAAGCGCTTCGGTTTCTTGTAGTTGTGACTGTCCTGGTGGAACTTACTTGACGAAAAGGCCTTCGCGGAGTTGGTCGCGGCCGACAAATGTTCGGGACGACCGAAATCTCCGGAACAAGTCGGAAATTTCGCGATTCTGGAAAACTCGTTGCGGAGCGAATGCACAGGGGCTGGGAATTAACTCCAGATTCTGCGCGTCGATAACCCTGTAACGATGAAATCCTTCCGGCTTGCGGCTGTGAAATATCGCGAAGACGACTCCGCCATCCCGAATGAGCGACGTAATCCGAGTGACCAATCTTGATACCAACTCGCCATCCAGATAGTCGAGTAAATCCCACACGAGCATGGCGTCAAATGACTCTGGGGGATGGAGCAAAGTGGTTTCCAGAAACCGCTCTGCACGCGCCGCCGGGGCCATCTCCAACCCCGTCGAGCCAGCCGGACGATCGCGCCATTGTTTCTCGTCCGCATCCAGAAAATTCTTCCAGGTAATCAGCAGATCCTCGGTGTAAACCTTGAAGCCACGTTCGATGAAAAAATTGAGGGTGGTCTGACGGGCGGGTCCCATATCCAGTAACTGGCCGCGGCCGATTCCATCCAACTGCGATAAGAATTCCTTTAGCCCGTTTGAAAGGCGTGATGTGGACGCAGGCGCACCCGGTGATGATCCGCCCTTTGTCGCATTCATCGGCTTAGCGGTTACAGCGGAGGCCACATGACTTCGCGCGGACGCCATCCCCGCCTGGGGAAGAACCGTACTACCGGCAGTTCGCAATTTGTCAAACAGGCTCATTTTAATTCGTGACGTCTCCGGCAGCTTTCATTGCCACGGGCTGGAGCGGGGTTGCGGTAGACGTTTTTTCCTGTGCGCGAGCGTTTCGCGAATCGTCAGGGCGCGTGATTTCTACTTTGCTGTGAATTTGAGCTCCCTCTTCGATCGCAAACCGATGCGTCGTGATGTCACCGCGAATGTCGCCGGTGCGTCCCACTTCGACGCGATCGCGGCCGCGAAGTGACCCTTTCACAATTCCTCGAACAATGATTTCGCGAGCATCCACGTCCGCCGAAATCTTACCGTGCGGTCCCACCGTAACCCTGCCATCGACAAGATGAATTGAACCTTGCACCTCGCCATCGATGTACAGATCTTCGCGTCCTCGAATTTCGCCCTTAATCAATAAGGAAGATGTCACGACTCCGCCGGATGGTTGCACAACTTCAGCAGTCAGTCCTGCAACGCTGCGAACCGGTTCGGGCCGCGGCGCCGCAGGCACCTCGGCAACCGGGGATGACGGCTTATTATTTTCTTCTGGTTTACGCCACATATATTCCTCCCAACCGATACTCCGTAGCCACACGGCCGGGGAAAACGTAATTTAAGCCCGGAGAAAACGGTGAAAGCGGACTATAGTATAGGGAAATAGCGGTGTAAACGAACTTATGCCCCTAGAAACAAAATGTTCCCAATCAGATACGGGAGGAAATGTGTGTAGAAACGCGCCTCGCGGAACTGGTCAGGGAAATGAATTAACCGAGAGACCAACAAGCGAGCCCTCAGCCGCGGGCGCCTTGGCTCGCAATTCCCACCACGCCACCGCATAGCCGACCAGTTCGCTGAAAAACAATTTTCTCCCGAGTCGCGATTCCCACCAGTGAGAGGGGTCAAACTCGGAATCAAGCGCCGCACTGACGCGGACTGTAACGCTCGGCCGGAAGACGCGTTCAAAAATGAAGCGCGCGCGTCGCGCATGATAGTTCGAGGTTACAACCAGAATTCGTTTCCATCCCCGGCCGGCCGCGAAGCCGGCGAGCGCTTCGGCTTCTTCCCGCGTGTTAGCGGCCCGATTGGGGAACCTCACGATAGCAGTCGCGGGAACGCCGCGAGATTCCAAATCATGTTCCATTATCTCTGCAATGCCGGCGTAGGGCCGCAGAAGACGTCCACTCGCAACAATCTGGGGAGCGATTCCAGCACGATAAATATCCGCGGCGTGGGCCGCGCGGTCCGCATTGTAATTGTCATCGCTCAACACGACAATCACATCCGCATGTTCGGCTGGTTCGTCCAGCACCCAGAGTTGCCCGGCAAGACGCAGCAGCGGGTGCCTGACAACATAAATAACTGCAAGGAAAGCGAGGAGCATGAGCAGAGAAAGCAGACGCGTGATAATGCCGCCGCGTTCGGCGCGCCTCATCCTTTGGGGTCCAGTTGGCGCAAGCGCTCGGCAGCCTGCTCAGGCAAAAACGAATTGAAATAGACTTCCTTGATGCTGTAAGACTTGCTGCGGCTCTCCACAATGGGCAGGATTTCGATGTGCCAGTGATAGTCATCCACGATGGTCTTCCAGTATTTGGCGGCTTCGCGCTTGGGATGAATTGTGTTCGGCGAGGTGTGCACGACAAGGTGATATGCCGGCGCAACCTGGCGCAAACGCAGTAATACGCGTCGCAGCAGTGCAGCTAGATTGAGCCGATTCGAATTCGGGCGCGGGTGTTCGAACAGGTAGTTATGCTTTCGGTTGAGCAACCAGATTTCAAACGGAACTCGAGACGCGTACGGACACAGCGCGACATATTCTCCCTGCGTGTCCACGATTCGAATTCCCTGCCGCTCTTCCTGCTTCACGATGTCGCAAAATACGCAACGCTCTTTCTCGGCAAACCATTCGCGCGCGGCGCGCAACTCGTAGAGAATCCTCCTCGGCACGAATGTAGAGGCGGTCACTTGCGAGTGTGAGTGGGTCCCCACCTGCGCTGCCAGGGCGCCATAATTTTTGAACACGGAAACATACTTGAATCGGAGGTCGCGCTTCAGGTCCTCGATGCGTTGCCTCCAGGCTTCCATCACCAGCAAAATGTGGTTTTCGCTCAAATCTTCAAGTTTGCGGTCATGCTCGGGCGTTTCGATTACGATCTCGTCTGCCCCAACTGCTCGCATGTTGTCGTAAATCCCGTCGGCCTTCCGGCCAGGTTCCCCTTCAACTCGGTAGAGAGGGTCAGGATGAGGCATCACCATCACTTGCCAGGGACCTTGCGGAGGAAGGCGCAACAGCGATTGCTGGGAATCAACCTTGGGTGGGCAGAACGGACAGCCAAGGCTGGATGCGGCCACATCCTCGCGGTGTCCCACCACGACCCAGCTGCGTGTGATGGGATCCTTACGCAGTTCCATGGAAGGCTCGGCTAAGGAACGGGTGGAGAAGGAATGGCATCATTAGAAACAGCACTTATAGCGTAGCCAAGCTGGAGTGCGCAAGCGCTGGGCCCTTAACGCGTGTATCGCGCGGGCGTCGGCCCTTCTTCAAGCCGATGCCGGTCCCAGATCGCGCCTTCGCGCGTGTAGGAGGCCATCTCGAAATCCTGGGTCAGTTCCAGGCAATCGGTGGGACAGGCGTCTTCGCACAAACCGCAGAACATGCAGCGAGAAGTATCGTAGGTGAACGTAGTGAGCACTTTGCGACGCGTAGCATCGTCGCGATGCCACCCGACGACGATCAGATTTTCCGGGCAAGCCAAGGCACAGAGATTGCAGGAGATACAAAGAGTTTCGCCAGTCTCCGGGTTCATGTTCAGGCGCGGCGCTCCGCGGTACCGTTCCGCCACCATGGGGCGCTCTTGCGGGTACTGCTCAGTATAAACATTTTTGGGGTTTTGCGTACGGAAGGTCAGGAGCAAGCCCTTCCAAAAATCCGCCAGAAACAGCCGACTCAAGAATGCATTCATGACGCCTAGTCTGTCGGCGCAGGACACGATTGTCAAGACCAGTGTGACGGAAACCGCTGCCGGCGAGGTTCGTACGATCTTCAGATCAGTAGATATAATCCCTGGATGGCATAACCTGGAGATGCATCGTGTGTGTCTATACAACCAATCATGCTGAATAGGGCAAAGACCCGCCAAAATGCGGAATGCCGCGATTGAATACCCTCCGCTCGAGGGCTACGCTCGATGCAGTAGAAGTGTCGCGCGGATGAGGTGTCCGCTCAGTAATGTTTGGTGCCCGTACAGTCCGTATAAATTGCACGCTGGCGTCCATCCTTCGGTCTCCTGCGCTCGCTGTCGTGGCGGCGTATTTGCTGCGGATGCTGCTTTTCTGGCTTTCCCATCACAATGAGGATTTCGCCCACCCGAAGTACGAAACCGTTGGGATGGAGAACGGTCTTGTCGCGCTGTCGTTGGCGACTGGAAAAGGGTTCTTTGGACCGTATCCCGGCTACGAAGCGATCACGGCCGTAATTGCCCCGGTCTACCCTTTTTTGTCTGCCATCGGTTACAAGATTTTTCATCTGGATTCGTTTGCCGGAGTGATTTTTTGTCAGACGATGAACAGCGCATTTTCCGCGGCGACGTGCTGGCCTATTCATGCAGTCGGAAAGAAAGTTTTCGGCGAAAAAGTCGGGCTCGCTTCCGCATGGTTGTGGGTAGTGCTGCCGTACGCGGTACTGTATCCGCTCGAGTGGACGTGGGACCAGAGCCTCGCGGCGCTGATGCTGGCATTAATCATGTGGGCTACTTTCGGTTTGCGTGACTCGGCATCTACGTTGCGTTGGTCTGCATATGGGCTGCTTTGGGGCTTTACCGCGCTGGTTAATCCAACGACTTGTATTCTGCTGCCCTTCTTGCTCGGGTGGCTCGCGTTCCAGCGATGGCGATCCGGGCTGCCTTCGGCCGCGCTCGTTATGCGGACTGTTTTTCTTTTCGTTCTTACGCTGCTGCCCTGGACGATTCGTAATTACTACGCTGTGAATGGTTTCGTTTTTGTTAAATCAAATTTCGGTCTGGAATTCTGGCTTGGGAATAATCCCGCGGTAAAGGAGGTTGTTTCGCCGGATCTTCATCCCATTAGCAGTTACATGGAACGCGTGCAACTTATTTTGAGCGGGGAGCCAAATTACAATCAGCTTAAACAGAAGCAAGCCATTGCATTCATTCGATCTCAGCCACGAATATTTTTGAAAAACCTCTTCGATCGCGTACTTGATAACTGGGCGGCCACCTACGATTCCAAGGTTGATCCCTGGATTCCCTTGCTGCATCTGAGCAAGGTAGACGTGTGGTTTTGTTCGGCGTTCTCTGTGCTTTCATTTGCCGGGTTGATCCTCGCTTTGCGTGCGAATTTTCTGGACTCCTTGCCGCTGGCCATGAGCCTGCTTTTGTTTCCGATTCCCTACTATATTACGCATACCGGATTGCGTTACCGCCATCCGATTGATCCGTTCATGACGATTTTTACGATCTATGCCCTATTTCGATTGTTTTCCGCGCCGCAAAAGCGCGTAGCTCTCGATGAAAGTGACGGCGCTACCGGGACAGCAGTTTCCTTATCCATGGGCGCCGATGGTGTCACAGATCGCTTGGCAAGATCGGCTCTTCAACGGTAGACTTCGCAGGGAAACTCACCACATTACATAGAGAGCCGCAACCGTGACTTTCAAATTCACGGAGCGAATAGTATCCAGCGCGCAATTGGAACGTGTCCGCGCCATTTGTCCGGCACGGTTTCCGGATTGTGATTGGGCAGCGTAGCACTGGAACTTAACAGGAGAACACCGATGAAAATATGTGAGGATGGCCCGCGAGCATCCGCGGTCGGTCGGCGAGACTTTCTTAAGATGGGGGCTGGCGGTGGCGCACTGGCGATGACGGCGCTGAGCGCTCCTGCGGCGTTTGCCGACATCGACACCAGTCACACCGGTTCGATCGACATTCACGCTCACTGGATGCCTGAAGTGTATGCCAATGCACTGAACCAGCTTAGACCAGGCATCGCTTCGACTGCGAATCCCATGGACCACGACCTGGAAAAACGACGGCAATGGATGGACAAACATAACGTCAAAATGGTTGCGTTGACGCTGAGTGGCGGGATGCCGTGGCAATGGGCGTCCGGCGCCGACGGCGCCCGTCTCGCGCAAATTATCAACGATGCCGCCGTCGAAGCTCACGCGAAATTTCCGGACAGGTTTATTGCCGGAATCGAGATACCCGTTCGCGATCCGCAAATGTGTTTGAAGGAATTGAACCGCATGGCGGGAAAGCCAGGAATGCGGGCGGTCCACCTGCCGAATTCGTTTGAAGGACGCGACTATTTGTTTGAACCAGCGTATGAGCCCGTGTTGGCGCGGGTCGAGGAGCTTGGCTATCCCCTGCTATTTCATCCTCTCGATGGCGACGACAATATTTATGCGGGAAAAGAGCGGCTGGGCAATCCGCTGGCGCAATCGGCCAACATCAATAACACGCTGGGATTCACGTTTGAAAGTGCGACGACCGCGACCAAATTTATTATTACGGGTACGCTGGACAAATTTCCGAATCTGGAAATCGTGCTGCCGCATTCCGGAGGATGCTTTCCTTATATCGCCGGGCGAGTCGAACGTGGCCTGGTCGCCAAGAAGTTCAAGCTGCCGCGTCCGTTCAGAGAATACGTCAGGCGCTTTCACTATGACACTCTCACTTTCTATCCGGAAACTTTGCGTTTCTTGATTGATCTGGTCGGCCCCGACCGCGTCGTGATCGGCACGGATAACTATGCTGCGATGGACGTCGGAGAACCGAATGCGCTCGTTGAACAAATCGGCCTTTCCGCGGAAGATCGAGACCGTATCTTCAGGGGAAATGCGGCGAGAT
>JAOAPW010000114.1 GCA_025463105.1 Candidatus Acidiferrum typicum
GCATCCGAAAGCCACGGCAGGCGAGCCATGCCAAAGCCGGCGCGTATTCCCTGAATAACCCAAAGGGATGCAATCAGACCGAACAGCACAATCCAGACGATGTGCAATATTAAATTTTCCGCGAGGCCGAATTTTGTATACGGTGAATATTGTTGCCGGACGCTGTATGCTAACACAGTAGATGTCGGAGACATTATCCATAGTGGGTGCGGGACGTGTAGGAAAAGCGCTCGGGCGCTGCCTGCATGACCTCGGATGGCATATAGGTGTCGTCACAACGCAGTCAATTCCGACGGCGCGAGGGGCCGTGCGTGCCATTGGCGCGGGGCATCCGGCTGACCAGCTTACGCGCCGCGTGCTGGCCTCGAAAGTGGTGTTGATCGCCACTCCCGATCGCGTGATCATGGACGTCGCAGGCGATCTGGCCCAATTGGGCGGCAACGAGTGGCTTGGTAAGGTCGTGCTACACACCAGCGGTGCGCTGGACACTTCACCTCTTCGAGCGTTGGCCAACGCAGGCGCGGAGACCGGATCGATTCACCCGATGCAAACCTTCAGCGGCCAGAGTGTCCCGGACCTTGCGGGCGTTGTGTTTGGAATTGATGGCAGTCCGCCCGCATTGAAAGTCGCCCGAAAAATGGTTCGGCAAATGGGCGGAGTGGCGGTGCGCTTGTCTGGAGGAAACAAGGCGGCGTATCATGCGGCTGGATCGTTTGCGTGCGGACATATCCTGGCTGTTTTGGAGACTGCAACCCGTTTGTTGATGGCACAGGGCTTTACGCGCAGGGAGGCGGCGCGCGCCCTCTTGCCGCTGACGCGTCAGACGCTGGATAATTTTGAACGCATCGGCCCCCGTGCGGCATGGACCGGGCCGATGAGTCGAGGGGATTTTTTGACTGTGCAGCGTCACGCTGATGCGCTATCGAGTTTTCCACCGGAGTATCAGAACGCGTACAAAGCGCTGTCCCGCCTGGCTGCCACTGTTCTCGCGGACGATTCCGGCGCCGTGCTCCGGAAACTGGACGTGGCCTTCAACCCGCGTCAAAAAGGGATGGAAGTCAAAAAAGCCAGGAATAAATCCGCGGTTGGATGAAATGATTGGCAAATTAATTCTTAAATTTAATTCTTCTATGTGAGGGACTTCTTGACTCAACTGAATATTCCGATCGAGAGCATGACTCTTCCCAATGGTTTACGCGTCGTCGTTTCGCCGGACCACACCGCGCCGGTGGCCACGGTAGGGGTCTATTACAACATCGGTTTCCGAATCGAGCCGCGGGGCCGGAGCGGTTTTGCGCATTTGTTCGAGCACATGATGTTTCAAGGCTCGGCCAACGCCGGGAAGATGGTGCACATCAAGCTGATTAATTCCTCCGGCGGCGTGCTGAACGGTTCCACGCACTATGACGTTACGAACTACTACGAATCGGTGCCTTCCAACGCGCTCGAGCGCGTGCTGTGGCTGGAAGCCGACCGCATGCGCGCCCTCAAGGTGGACGATGAAAATTTGCGCAACCAGCGCGACGTCGTTAAAGAGGAAGTGCGGGTCAACGTGCTCAATCAGCCCTACGGCGGATTTCCGTGGCTCGATCTTCCTCCCATCGCCTACCGCAACTGGTCCAACGCCCATAATTTTTACGGCGATTTTGACGATCTCGATGCCGCCACGCTCGATGACGTTCAGAAATTTTTCAAGACGTATTACGCGCCCTCGAACGCCGTGCTGTTGATCATCGGCGATGTGGACGTCGATCAGGGAATCAAGTTGGCGGAGCGGCACTTCGCCGGAATCCCATCAGGACCGCAGCCCGAGCCTGCCGACATCGACGAGCAACCGCAGATTACGGAGCGTCGCGGTGTTGTGGAAGAAAAATTCGGCACGCTGCCGGGCATTGCCATCGGATACCAGGCGCCGCGCCGGCTCACGCCGGAATGGCACGCCGCGGCCATGCTGGACCGGGCTCTGCACGGTGGGCGCGCCGGACGCGTGTTTCGCCGTCTGGTTCTCGAACAGCAAATCGCGGTGGACGCCGAAGGCGGCATTCACTATCCGGTCGGCGATTTATTTGATTACAACGGGCCGACACTCATGGTCACGCGGCTGCTGCACAAGCCGGAGTATTCGCCCGACCAGACGATCGCTGCGTACGATCAGATCATCGACGAGATGAAAGAGAAGGGAATCACCTCGGAAGAACTCGAGCCCATCAAGGTAAAATTCCGGTCGAATTATTTTTCCATGCTCGAGGGTGGCCACGGCGCTTCCATCCCGCGCTATGGATTGATGCACCTGCTCGCGTGCTTCACGCTTTTTGACAACGATCCGCAACTGGTGAACTCGATTCTTGGCGGCTTCATGGACGTCACGCCAGAGGCGGTGCAATCGGCGGCGCGCAAAATGTTGACGTCCCCCAATCGCTCCATCGTGATTCGCCAGCCGGCGAAGAAAGAGGCGGCATGATGGCTTCCGCACCGCGTTCGGAAACACATACGGCAGTTCCCGCACTTTCTCCCGAGCGCCCGGTGATTTGGCCGCCGCGCGCCCGCACCACGCTTTCGAATGGTCTCGAAGTCGTGCTGGTGGACTCGCATGGAATTCCAAAATTTAACGGGCAACTCTTTTTCCGAAGCGGAAACGCGGTTGCGGCTGCGACGGTGCCCGGTCTTGCCGATATGACTGCTACAGTGGTGCGCACGGGCACCACAGTGCGTCCCAGCCGGGCGATCGAAGAAGATTTGCGCCGCATGGGCGCCGATCTTTCTTCCGGCGCTGGCGCCGACACCAGCGTGATTTCCTTTGCCGGACTGATGGACTTTTCGAAAGGTCTTCTGCGTCTGGTTTCCGAACTGACGCAGCATGCTTCATTTCCCGCCGACGAATTCGAACGCGAACGCCGCCAGTTGGTGGAAGGTTTGCGAATCGAGCGGGCGACGCCGGGCTTTCTCGCCAACGAACGGATGCGCAAGGTCCTGTTTGGCGCGCATCCTTATGGCACCGTTTCGCCCACCGAGGCGCAGGTTGAAAGCTACCGGCTGGAGCAGCTCAAGGATTTCTACCGGCAGTACTACCGGCCCGGAAATGCGCTGCTGGTGATGGTGGGGGACTTCGAGCCGCAGGGCATGCTTGACATGATCGAAAACATATTTGGTTCCTGGGCGCCAGGAAAAGTGGAAGAGGCTCCGAATCCGCCGCTTCCGGAATTGCACGGGCGGCAGGTGCATCTGGTGCATTTTCCAGGCGCCGTGCAGGCGCAAATCGTTGTTGGGAATCGAGCCATAACGCGCAAGCATCCGGACTGGCTGCGACTGACTCTGGCGAATTCGATTTATGGCGGTGCTTTCAATTC
>JAOAPW010000127.1 GCA_025463105.1 Candidatus Acidiferrum typicum
TCAAGTCCCGCCGGGCGCGGCCGCTCAAGGTAACGTCCAATTTCACGAGAGGAAAATTCCTCGGCGCGGTCCGCAAATCGAAGGAATACATTCGCGCCGGAGATATTTTTCAAGTGGCGCTCAGCCAGCGGTTCGCCGCGAAGACAGATGCCGATCCGTTTGAGATTTATCGCGCTCTGCGCGTCGTCAATCCTTCGCCGTACATGTATTTTCTGAAATTAAACGACCTTGCCGTCGTGGGAAGTTCTCCGGAAATGCTTTTGAAGGTTCAGGGGCGCGACGCTTTTTACCGTCCCATTGCCGGGACGCGGCCCCGTGGCGCGGACGAAAAAGAAGATACGGCACTGGAAACCGAACTCGCCGCCGATCCCAAGGAACGCGCCGAGCACATCATGCTCGTCGATCTCGGACGCAACGACCTGGGCCGCGTCTCGGAGTACGGTTCGGTGCACGTCGAGAAACTGATGTTCGTCGAGCGCTACTCGCATGTGATGCACCTTGTGTCCGCGCTTCGCGGCCGTTTGCGTGAAGACGTGGACTGCTTCGAGGCACTCGCGGCTTGCTTCCCCGGAGGCACGCTGTCCGGTGCGCCTAAAGTCCGCGCCATGGAAATCATCGACGAACTCGAGCCCACTCGCCGCGGCATTTATGCTGGCGCCATTCTGTATCTTGATTTCACGGGGAATCTCGATTCCTGCATCGCGATTCGGACGATGGTCGTAAAAAAGGGCGTGGCCTACGTGCAGGCGGGAGCCGGTCTTGTCGCGGACTCCGTTCCCGAGAAGGAATACACAGAGACGGTGAACAAGGCGCGCGCGCTGCTGACTGCGCTGGAAATCGCGCATAGCGGAAGTAAATCGTGATTCGTGATTTGTGACTCGTGATTCTATTCGGCTCGATCCAGGCTCGGATGGGAATTCGCGCCGTCCCAAAATTCATGTAATATTAGGATTCTGGGCAATCGGAAACGGCCCTGCAGCCGGATTCCGCAGGGAGTACGCAATGAAAGCACGCGCCATTCGATCCATCGCATTCGCCATTTTACTGATTGGATCTCTTACGCCGCGGCCTGGCCGGGCGCAAACGCGCGGACCTTCGACTCCTGAAGAACGCGCGCGTGCAGTGAAAGTGGCGCACGAATTGGAGGAGGATCCGCTCGCCAAGGACGCTAAAAAAAGCCGCGACTGGATGATTCAGTGGATCGTGGAGATTCCCGATATTACCGTGGACGTTTGCTTCGATTATTTTGGGGCGCTGCCTGACCCTCCGAAGGGACATTCGGCGGAAATTACAAAACAGATGGTCCTGTCGAGCGCCGCATTCATGGTGGAGCATCCTGACAAGGTTAAAGACGAACAGGCAATAGCCGTCGCGGGCCTGCTCGGCTCGCTCAAAGCGTATCAGGCAATTCTCAAGCAGGATTCGGCGGCGCGCTGGACTCATCTGGACAAGCTGATTCAGATGCGCGAGCAGGGCAAACTCGATGATTACGTCGCCGAAACGCGCAAGAAATGCGGTCGTGATCAGGAAGAAGAAGACCCCAACACGATGCACGCCCAGGCGTATTGATTTGTTTGTCTTCCCAACTCACCTTATACTTTCCTTTTGATCTTTGTTTGCGCAGCCATCTGTTTGTGACTGATGCCGGCAAGACGCACGCGGACCGCACCCTATGATTCTGCTTCTCGACAACTACGATTCGTTTACCTATAACCTCGCGCAGTTTCTCGGACAATTGGGCGAGAAGCTGGAAGTGCATCGCAACGACCAGATCACGCTCGATCAGATCGCCGCGAAGAAGCCGCAACGCATCGTGATTTCACCCGGTCCAGGCACTCCGGAAGAATCCGGAATCTGTGTGGACGTAATCCGCCGCTTCGCCGGAGAGATTCCGATTCTGGGAGTATGTCTCGGCCACCAGGCGATCGGTTACGCGTTCGGCGGACGCGTGATTCGCGCGCCCAAAATCATGCATGGCAAAACCAGCCGCATTCATCACGACAACAAAACGATCTTCAGGGAGCTACCGCAGGATTTCGCCGCCACGCGCTATCATTCGCTGATCGTCGAGGAAAAAACTCTTCCGGAAGATCTCGAAATTTCCGCAAAGACCGATGGCATCATCATGGGTCTGCGCCACCGCAAACTCCTCATCGAAGGCGTGCAATTCCACCCCGAATCGGTTCTTACCGATGTTGGAATGCAGCTGCTGCAGAATTTTCTAACGCTGTAGCAAATTTTGTATCGGCCGCTGGAACTAGAAGCTATCAGCTACGAGCTATCTCGTAAATCTTTGTAGCAGTTTTTTCGATTGAGTCTTTAGCTGTGATTACGCGCCATCGGCGCGTAGCATGCCAGCCCGGGGCAACGCCCCGGGGATGTGTCCGAGTATATATTCCGCCCTGAAAGGGCGGAAGAGTTCTGCGCCCTTTCAGGGCGCCACCAATCGATTCCGAAGCCCAGGGCGCTGCCCTGGGCTTGAATGCGACGGCGCTTTCAGCGCCGGAGCCAAGGTGTCGTTAATTCAAAAATAACTTCTAGTATTTCTTCATGGCGGGACACATCTCTTTGTACTCGCACCAATCACAGAGCGGCGTCACTTGCGTGGGAAAACTCGTCGTCGCCTCGATCCGCGCGATGAGATCCAGCGTCTTCTGTTTCACCATTTCAAGTTGCCGAAGCGTCTTCGCAATGGAAATGGCCTGGTCGAACGTCAAATAGTGCCAAATCAATGTAATTCGCTGCGCGTCGGGCCAACGCTGCCGCAGCGCCAGTTCATAAAGCGCGAGCTGCATATCGCTTCCGACCTGGGAGGGACTGGGAAATCGGCGCGAAGTTTTGTAGTCATGAATTTCCAGCGAGCCGTCTTCCGTTCTTGCCAGCCGGTCGATGATGCCTCGAATTTCGTGTCCATCAGAAAGCGGAAACGAGAATTTTTCCTCCAGCTCCAAAGTTGTGGATTGATTGAACGGATAAAATCTCTGGTGATACGCCCGCAGCATTTGACGTCCCAATTCCCGGTATGTGCGGGCGGTGGTTCCCGACCTGACGATTCGCATTTGGGACGAGTAACCCTCATCCCACTTCTCTTGGTAGAACGCCAGAATTTCATCGCTCGAATCGAGTTTCCCTTGCAGCGCGTCCGCATATAATTTTTCCAGCGCCCGATGGACTGTGTCCCCGAGATGAAGCTCAATGCTCCGTACAGGCGGAGGAATTTCGTCGACATAGCGGAACTTGTACTTTTGCGGACATTGCTGATACGCGGTCAATTTGCTATGCGAGAAACTTGGCACGAATGTGGACTCCGAAAGGCTGCGTGATTATTTGACGGATTCCTCGGCGGGTCAAGTGGATCCCGTCCTGTCTGCCACACCTTTGCTACCTTTTGTCATTCCGAGCGTAGCGAGGAATCCCTCTGTTGTTTGGGCAACAAAACAAAGAGGGATTCCTCACCCGGAAGAGCGGGTTCGGGATGACGAGGAAAAATGACTAATTGTGTGATCAACGGAATGCTTACGACGTTGATGCTCATGGCGTAACGCCACAACCAGCGTCCCCAGCTTGACGCCCGACGAGCGACGCTACGAACCTGGTGTGAATGCGATCAGAGCGTCGATTTTTTTCAGCGCGGCACCGGAATCGATTGATTCGGCGGCGAGGCGCGCGCCATCGAGAAAATCCGCGGCGCGGCCGGCGGCGACCAGCGCCGCCGCGGCGTTGGCGATGGCGATGTCGCGGCGCGGGCCGGGTTCGCCGGAAAGAATTGCGCGAATCAGGGCGGCGTTATGCGAGGCGTCGCCGCCCGAAATCGCGGAAATCGGCGCGCGACCAAGGCCAAAATCCTCAGGCGTAACTTCATAAACGCGCACAATTCCGCCGCGCACCTCGCCGACCTTCGTTTCGCCGGCCAGGGAAATTTCGTCCAGGCCGCCGGCGCCATGCACCACGAAGGCACGCTCAACTCCGAGTTCGGCAAGCGCGCTCGCAACCTTCTCCACCACGTCTGCGGAAAATACGCCGGCGATTTGCGCGCGCGCTCCGGCCGGATTTGTCAGGGGTCCAAGCAAATTAAACGCGGTGCGTCCGAGACGCCGCCGCGCCGGCATGGCATGCCGCATGGCCGTATGCAAAGCCGGCGCAAAAAGAAATCCGATGCCAATTTCATTGATCGCCGCGCCCACACGTTCCGGCGTAACGTCGAGCGAGATTCCCAGCGCTTCCAGCACGTCCGCCGAGCCGCATTTGGACGAGATGGAGCGATTGCCATGTTTAGCGACGCGCACACCTGCTCCTGCTGCGACGAACGCCGCGGTGGTGGAAATATTGAAAGTGCCCGACGCGTCGCCGCCGGTCCCGCAGGTGTCCACGAGCAATTCGTCGGTGCGCGATGTGTCGCTAAAAATTGGTGCGGCATGATGGCGCATGGCGCGCGCGAAGCCGACCAACTCTTCGATGGTCTCACCCTTGGTGCGCAGCGCGGAAAGCAGCGCGACGATCGAATTCTCCCCGGCGCGTCCGGAAAGAATCTCCTCCATCGCGCTTTCGGCTTCCTGTCGCGAAAGATGTGTTCCGGCTGCCGCTTTTTCAATGAGAATTTGCATCACGAAGGCAGGACCCCAGCTCCGCAATGCGTGAGCGCCCCAAGGTTCAAGACGATGGTCAACATGGTCAATATGTTCACAAATGGAATCGTCTGCGAATACACTCGGTTCCTTTCGCTTGCTCGGGTCACGTGTTCCCTATAAACTCTGTAGTTTCGATTGGACGTAAATTCTAACACTGATGGACGGACGATGAAGATCCACGAATATCAGGCCAAGGAAATCTTCCGGCGGTTCGGCGTGCCGACGCCTCGGGGCGAAATGGTCACGACTCCGGAACAGGCGCGGGCTGTGGCCGAACGGTTGGGGACGAAAATCGTTGTGGTGAAGGCGCAGATCCACGCGGGAGGCCGCGGGAAAGCAGGCGGCGTGAAACTGGCGAAATCGCCGGCCGAAGCCGCCGATCTGGCGAAGTCTATCCTGGGAATGAAGCTCGTAACGCCCCAGACAGGTCCCGCCGGACGCATCGTCCAACGGCTGCTGATCGAGGAAGGGCTCGACATCAAGCGCGAGCTTTACCTGAGCATTCTAGTGGACCGCGCAGTAGCGGCGCCTGTGGTGATGGCCAGCACGGCGGGCGGCATGGAGATTGAAGAAGTCGCGCATAAGAATCCGGAGCTGATTCTGCGAGAGACGATTTCTCCGGCGACCGGACTGCAGCCCTACCACGCGCGCAAGCTCGCGTTTGGTTTGGGACTTTCCGGCGACGCTGCGAACGCCGCCTGGCCTTTCCTGCAGGCCCTCTACCGCGCATTTCTGGAAACGGACGCGTCGCTCGCGGAAATCAATCCGCTGATCGTGACGGGCGATGGCAAGCTGGTGGCGCTTGACGCGAAGATGGCTTTTGACGACAACGCTCTTTTCCGGCACAAAGAGCTCGTCGAGCTGCGCGACTTGAACGAGGAAGATCCGCTCGAAGTCGAAGCGTACAACTTCAAGCTTAACTACATCAAGCTCGACGGCAGCGTGGGCTGCATGGTCAACGGAGCGGGGCTCGCTATGGGCACGATGGATATCATCAAGATTTCCGGCGGTTCGCCCGCAAATTTTCTCGACGTAGGCGGCGTCGCTTCCGCCGAACAAGTGAAGAATGCGTTCAAGATTC
>JAOAPW010000136.1 GCA_025463105.1 Candidatus Acidiferrum typicum
AGTCGAACCAGCGCTTCGCAAGCCACAACGCGGTTCCATCGGCGGATTTAGTGAAGAAGCTGAACAGAAGACCAGCCCCAACACCGAAGAAATTAACCACATCCGGCAAAATACGTTCGCGAAGATCCGTAATCGTCAGCACGACGAGCAAAGCGCAGAAGGTGGCCCATTTAAGCGCATCCACGGTCAGGCCGAATGCGAAATAGCAGGCCACAAACAGAAGGCCCGTCAGCAATTCCACAGCCGGATACATGGGCGAAATCTTTGTCTTACAATTGCGGCATTTTCCGCGGAGGATCAGCCAACTCAAGACCGGGATATTGTCATAGGCAGCGATCGCTTTTCCGCATTTGGTACAGCTCGATTCCGGCAAGACAATCGATTTGTCCGCTGGAATGCGCAGTATGCACACATTCAAAAAACTGCCGATGACCAGGCCAAATAAAAATGCGACAAGAGGGATCACGCTCTGACTCTGCCACACCCGCCACGCCGCCACAACGTCCGCTGCGTCAAAGGTGAGGCAATCAGGCAACATGAAGCTCATTTGACAGGTCCGTAGCACAACCCTATATTCGATATCTCACAGATTATGTCCTGGCTCGAACAAAGAATTCGCCGCTACGAGCACGCCCGGTGGACGACGGACGATAACCGCCGTGTCTATCCCTTTGAATGGGGCCTGGAACACGTCGGCGGCCGCCGCGATGAACCCGATCCGCGCGCGTACCTGAATGCCTGGGTGGACGAGACGCTGGCTCGCAGTGACGAGTGGTTTACCACGAGTCCCGCTGGCGATTATGTTCTGCATCCAGCTGAAAATGGCGCATCCGGCGGGCGTGTGCTTACATTTACGAGCCAGATTGTGTCGCCCTGGCCGGAAAATAATATTGTGCATGCGCGATTTTTCCGTGCGCGAGCCACAGGCCCTGCTGTTGTGCTGCTCCCTAACTGGAACGCGAAATGGCACGGCCAGTTGAACCTGTGCCGCTGGCTCAACGCCCTGGGCATCACCGTACTGAGGCTCTCTCTCCCCTATCATGACCGGCGAGTCGCTTCCGGCCACGAGCGCGCCGATCAGTTGGTTGGGACGAACGTGGGCCTCACGCTGCAAGCTACCCGGCAGGCGATTACGGACACTCGGCGATGCCTGCGCTGGCTCGAACAGCAGGGTTACACGCGGCTCGGACTGGTCGGCACAAGCATTGGTTCCGCGGTGGGTTCGATCACGATGGCGCACGACCCTGCAGTACGGGCCGGCGCATTTTTGCATGTCTCCACGTATTTTGCCGATGCGGTGCGCACCGGCATGACAACCATGCATGTCTGGGAAGGAATGCGAACAAAAGTTTCCGAGGACGAACTTCGCCGCTACTGGACGCCGATTAGCCCGGTTCCCTACATGCACCGCCTGCGCGACACCGGACAGCGCCTGCTGATGGTGAGTGGGCGCTACGATCCAACCTTCTGGTACGAATTCACGGATGAAATGTTTAGTAATCTGCGGCACGAGGGAATTCGCCTCGAAACGTTGGTCCTGCCCTGCGGTCATTATTCTCTCGAGCTAGCGCCCTTCGCATTTCCCGCCGCACTTCGTTTGGGGTTGTTCCTTTTCGAAGCTCTAGCCTAGGTAGAAATAGGCTGGCGTTTTAACGGACTAGAGACTTTGGGGGGCAACGTCGGGATTTTATGTAAACGGAATCAATTGGCACGAGCAAAGTGAGGAGCAGAGCGCCGCACCTACGGCGCTAGTGTTTTTGAAACGCCGTGTCCCAGCCCTCCCGGGCTGGGCTACAGTGTTCCGCGCCTCCGGCGCTGCATTACGGCTCGCGATCCGCGTACTTCGCAACTCGCAAACTAACTCCAACCTCGCATGGCCGCCAAAGCGCCGGAGGCACGACAGATTCGAAGCCCTAGCATAGATAAAAATTGGCTTGAGGTTTCAGGACCAGCGAGGTTGAGGTTGTGGGCCAAGCTGTGAATGTTTATGGAAATGAAAAGTACTTTCGCAATTCGCAAACTAACCCCAACTTAACATGGCCGCTAAAGCGCCGAAGGCGCGACAGAACGTAGCCCAGCCCGGGAGGGCTGGGAATATTGAAATAGAACTTCCGAGCACCGTAGGTGCGACACGTTTTAGAACGTGCGACGAACCTTCAACGAACCTGCGACTGATGAAATAACTTTTCAACCGACTTCTATCGCAGAATATCTGAGAAAACTCTTTCCGCGATTCGAGCGGCAACCGCTTCGATGTCCCCCGCCAGCGAGCGATCAGCTTCGACGTGCGCGGAGACCTCGCGCACCAAACTATGCGCTTTCAGCGCCTCGCCTCCTGTTCTTAGCGGCGCATGGAAATCGATTCCCTGGCAGGCTGCGAGGAGTTCAATAGCAATAATCCGCCGAAGATTGTCGAGCATCGGGCGCAATCGCCGCGCGGCGGACATTCCCATGGAGACGTAATCTTCCTGGCCGCCTGACGTTGAAATCGAATCGACAGAATGCGGAGCGGTCAGCGCCTTATTCTCACTGGTGAGAGCTGCGGCCGTAACATGCGCAATCATGAATCCGGAATTCAATCCCGGCGCGCTGGTGAGGAATGCCGGAAGCAGGCTGGTGTGCGGATTCGTCATGTGCTCGGTGCGGCGCTCGGAAATGCCGCCTAACGTGGCGAGGGCGACGGCAAGCTGATCCGCCGCCATCGCTAATGGCTGACCGTGGAAATTTCCACCGCTGATGACGTCTCCCGAGCCTGGAACGCCATCGACCGTGACAAATACCAGCGGATTGTCCGTCGCGCTATTGAGTTCAATTTCTGCAACCGCTCGGACGGCAGCCAACGCGTCACGCACAGCCCCATGCACCTGCGGAGTGCAGCGCAGGCTGTAGGCATCCTGGACCCGCGGATCACGATCCGTTGGGCGATGCGATTCGCGAATTTGGCTGCCGCGATTCAATCGAAGCAGATTGCGTGACGTCGTGGAGTGCCCCGGGTAGGGCCGCGCGCCGGCAATCCGCGGATCGAATGCCGCTGGGCTTCCGCGCAATGCATCGAGAGAAAGCGCAGCCGCTACGTCAGCGCTGTCCGTGAGAATCTGTGCCTCACGCAAAGCCAGCGCCAAAAGTGCCAGCATTCCCTGCGTCCCATTCAACAGCGAAATTCCTTCTTTGGCTTCCAGAACGAGCGGAGGGATGCCTGCCTCGCGCAGCGCTTCTCCACCCGTTATGCGCTTTCCATTCAAAACGGCATGGCCTTCGCCGATCAGCACAAGAGCGAGGTGGGCGAGCGGCGCAAGGTCACCGGAAGCGCCGACCGAGCCTTGCGAGGGAATTACCGGGTGGACGCGTTGGTTCAGCATGGCGCAGAGAGTTTCGACAATTAGAGGGCGGACGCCGCTCAGTCCTTTTGCGAGCGCATTCGCTCGAAGCAAAATGATCGCGCGCGTCTCCGATTCAGTAAGCGGCGCGCCTACCCCGCAGGCATGGCTGCGAACGAGATTGATTTGAAGCGTTCGAATCTGGTCCGGCGAGATTCGAACTTCCGCCAGATCGCCGAACCCTGTGTTTACACCGTACGCCGTCGTCTCGGCGGCCACGATTCTTTCGATCACTGCGCGGGAGGCAATCATTCTGGCGCGAGCTTCGGCGGCGAGCGAAGCCTCAGCGCCGTGCAGCGACACTTCATAGAGTTGTTCGAATGAGAGGTCTTCGCCGGTGAGCTGGACAGTCATTTCCCCGGCGGCGTGGAAATTTCGGCCGCCGTTTGTGCGTCAGGTTGAACGTCCGTTGTGTCATCTATTTTGTCGTGAAAGACCAGGCGATATTTTTCGGGGAGCGTCTTGGGTTTTCCGTGACTGTCGCACACAACGTGGACCGTTTCGCCGGTGGCCAGCAATTCGCCGGTTTCGTCGTGTAGAACTTCATAGCTGAAATGGATGGTGCGGCGCTTGAATTCAGTTACGCGAGTTCGGATGCGCAGAGGATCATCGTAACGTGCCGGCCGGCGGTAGCGGCACTTCGATTCGGCGACAACAATGAAACAGTCGTCTTGAATTTCCATTTGCTTGTAGTCGATGCCCTTGTTGCGCATGTATTCGACGCGGCCAACCTCGAAGTAAATATAATAATTGCCGTAATAGACGAAACCCATCTTGTCGGTCTCGGCGTACCGCACGCGCACGATGGTGTCGAAGAATTCGGTCATTGGAACAGAAGTGTATCAGACTGGCGCTCTCGTCCGCAGGCCGAGAGGCTCACTTGCCGACCCATTTCGGCGGACGCTTCTCCAGGAAAGAGGCGAGGCCTTCGCGGAAGTCAGCTGTCGAGCGAATTTGTGCGCTCTCCGCGATGGCCAGTTCGAGTTCGCGGTCGATCTCAGCCGCTGCGATATCGCAAAGCAGTTTTTTCGTTTTAAGAAGGCTCGTCGGGCTGGACTCCACCAGCGTCGCTGCAAGTTTTTGCGCTGCGGACATCAGCTCCGTGGCAGGCGCGATTTGTGTGACTAACCCCATGCGCTGCGCCTCGGCTGCGTCGATAATGCGCCCAGTCAGCAGCAAGTCGCGCGCGTGTTTTTCGTCAATCTGGCGCATCAGAAAAACCGCTACATTTGCCGGAAGGAATCCGATGCGCACTTCCGGATATCCGAATGTGGCTTCGGGAATCGCGAGAGTGAAATCGCAAAGTGTGGCGATGCCGCATCCGCCCGCGATTGCCGCTCCGTTGACTACCGCAATCGTCGGCTTCGGGAAACTCCAGATTCTCCGCAGAAGCCGGGCGAAACGGCGCGCGTCCTCGAGATTTTCTTCCGGAGACTGCGTAGCGATCGCTTTCAAAGCCGCAAGATCAATCCCCGAACAGAACGCCTTGCCCTCGCCGGTCAAAATCGCCACTCGCGCGGAACTGGTTTCGATCTCGGCTAGCGCGCCCATCAAGTCATTTATCATTTCGGTCGAGATGGCGTTGCGCTTTTCGGGACGGCTCAGCGTGATCGTCGCGATGTCGCTGAAAATTTGAAGTTTTAGCGTGCTGTATGGCATTTCTGAAGGACCTCTCGGCACTGCGATCATAGCGCAGGTACAAAGACCCCCCGGGTCTGAAGAGGCGGGCTACAACAACTTGGCTGCCTGTGCTTTTGTAGCTCGCCTCTTTCAGAGGCGGGGGTTGCTTAGTGCGTGCGCAACTCGTACGCGTATTTAGACCGGATTTCGCGGGTCATTGCAATTGCCTGCTCGATCGCGTCTGCGCGAATCTCAGTTTCGACGCCTCTCTCGGCCAGCGCGGAAATAATCGTTTCCGTCGCGATGTTTCCCACCAAATCGTCACCGGCGAATGGGCAGCCACCGAGGCCGGTGAGCGCGCCATCGAAACGCCTGCACCCTGCATCATACGCGGCCAGAATTTTTGCGGCGCCTTCTTCAGGGCGGCTATGAAGATGAACGCCCAGCTCGATGCCAGCGACGCAATCCTTAACCGCATGGTAAAGTGCGCCGACGTAGGGAGGCGGCGCTGTGCCCACTGTGTCAGCAAGAGAAACGGTGCGGACGCCTATGTCCTTGAGCCAAATCAATGCGTCTTCGACAATTTCCGCTCCCCAGGGCTCTTCGTAGGGATTTCCAAAGGCCATCGAAATATAAACCACCAGACCGTGTCCGGAAGATTTTGTCGCCTGCCTGATTTTTTCGACCAGCTCCCGCGATTCGGCACGGGACATGTTGGCATTCGCACGACGAAAATATGCCGAGATGGAATAGGGATATCCGACCGTCGTCACGCCCGGCGTTTGCAGGGCGCGTTCCATGCCTTGCTCATTTACGACGATACCGATAATTTCGGGTCGCTCTGTTCCTGCCGGAAGGCCCGCGAGAAATCCCTTTATCACATCTTCGCTATCGGCCATCTGACGCACATGTTTTGGGGAGACGAAGCTGACGGCGTCGATATGCTTTACTCCTGCAGCCGTGAGTTGGAGGAGGTATTGGATTTTTGTTTCCGTCGGGATTATTTCCGTTAGACCTTGCCAGGCGTCCCGCGGGCATTCCACAATTTTTATTGTTTCAGACAAAATGAATTCCTTTATAGTTGAGAGTTAACAATCGATGGTGGAATATAAATTAGCGATACCTCAAATAAGGACCGAAAACAACAGCTTGGAACGTCATTCCGAGCGAAGCGAGGAATCCCTCTTGAATCGTTGACGAGCACCAAGAGGATTCCTCGCTTCGCCCGGAATGACATCGCGCATTTAGCCGTCCCTCACGTTTGTAATACTCCCGTCTTAAATTCCTTAAACTCAGGATTCAATGCCGCCGCTTCGAGCGCCCAAATCAACGCTTCTCGCGTTTGCGCTGGATCGATGATGGCATCGACCCACAATCGTGCTGCCGCATAACGTGGATCGGTTTGATGTTCATAGGTGGCGCGAATGGATTCTTTCAATTCTTTCTTGTCCGCGTCGGAGAGCTTCTTGCCTTCGCGCTCGAGTTGTTTGATTTTAATTTCGACCAGCGTCGCGGCAGCCGAATCGCCGCTCATCACGGCGTAGCGGGCCGTGGGCCAGGCAAAAATAAATCTGGGGTCATATGCTTTCCCGCACATGGCGTAGTGGCCCGCGCCGAAGCTGCCGCCGCAGATCACGGCAATTTTCGGCACAACGCTATTTGATACGGCATTTACCATCTTGGCGCCCGCGCGGATGATACCGCTCCACTCGGCTTCTTTTCCGACCATGAAGCCGTTGACGTCATGGAGAAAAATGAGCGGCACGAGGTTCTGATTGCAATCCATGATGAATCGCGCGGCCTTTTCCGCTGATTCGGTGTAGATCACGCCGCCAAATTCAATTCTCTTTTCGCCCGTTGCGGCGTCGATTGTCGGAACGTGTTTTTTATTGTTGGCTACGATTCCTACGGCCCAGCCGCCGATTCGCGCGTAGCCGCAAACGAGCGTTTTGCCGGACTCCGCGCGATATTCCTCAAATTTGCTGGAGTCGACGATGCGGGCGATCACCTCGCGCATGTCGTATTGCCGTGCCGGGTCGGAGGAAAAAATCCCGTAGATTTCCTCCGGCGGATAGGCGGGATTGTCCGAGTCCTTGTAGTCAAATCGCGCGGTTGGTGGATGTCCCATCTTATCGACGAGCGCGCGAATCCGTTGCAGGCAGGAATCGTCGTCAGGCTCGCGAAAATCCACGGTGCCGCTGATTTCCGCGTGCATTTTCGCGCCGCCAAGTTCTTCGGCGGACACTTTTTGCCCGATGGCAGCCTGCACGAGGGCCGGCCCCGCAAGGAAAAGTCCCGAGCCGTCGGTCATCAGAATGTGATCGCACATCACGGGCAGGTACGCGCCTCCCGCGACGCACATCCCCATGATGGCGGTGATTTGCGGAATTCCCATGGCGCTCATGACGGCGTTATTGCGGAAGACTCGTCCGAAATCATCGGTGTCGGGAAAGACATCTTCCTGCAACGGGAGAAATACTCCCGCGGAATCGACCAGATAAATCGTGGGAATATGGTTATCGATGGAAATATTTTGCGCGCGGATCACTTTTTTTGCAGTGAGGGGAAAAAACGCGCCGGCTTTTACCGTCGCATCGTTCGCGACGATCATCACCAGGCGGCCGCAAATGCGCGCAAGCCCGGTTACCGTTCCCGCGGCAGGCGCGCCGCCCCATTCCTGATACATTTCGTGGGCCGCATAAATTCCCAGCTCAAAAAAGGGGGTGTGCGGATCGATCAGCTTCGCGATGCGTTCCCGGGCAGTCAGGCGGCCTTTCTTGTGTTGCGCTTCAATGGCTTTCTCGCCACCGCCCTGCTGAATCTCAATCTCCTGGTTCTTGATTTCAGCCACTAAATCAATCATCCGCCGAGTATTGATTTCGTAGTCCGGCGAGTTTCGATTGATCCTGGTTTCGACAACGGAACTTGTCAAGGCTGACTCCTCATAAGATTTCCCCGTCGTAAGGCGCTGCGGCGAATCGACAGTATAAGCTGATTCCGATACTTGTGCATCGCCGGAGGGTGCGAGCATCCTTGTCGATGCGAAGTTCGCTCGAATGTACTTGATATGGAAATCCCAGAACATGACAGTGAAATATTATCGTATAGTCTTTCGTATAGCCTTTGTGGATTGGGTTTGACAGTCATTTATTCACCCACAAGAAAAAAGGAGAATCGCGAATGCGATTAAGTAGAGCGAAATTGAGAATCTCAGTAGCCGTCATCTTGAGTTTTTGTGCAATCTTCGTTTCAAAAACAAAGGCACAGGATCCATCGAAGGACTATGTCAACAAGCAGATGCCCATGGTGCACATGTCAGGTCTTCTGAGGCTGGTCGAGACCTTCCCGATCCCGACCGAAGGCTACATGGACCATCTCGCCTATGACCTGAGCAAGCAGCACCTGTTTCTTTCCGCCGAGAACAACAAAGAGATTGTCGTCATAGACATGAAAGCCGGTAAGGTCATCCACGAAACGAAGGTAGGAGGGAATCCTCGCAAACCGTTTTTTGACTCCAATACCGACACCCTCTGGGTGGATCTTGGAGATAACACTGTTGTCGCGATAAACGGATCGACATTCGAAGTAACCAAGACCATCGAATTGACAGGTGGAAAAAACGCTGCCGGCAGGGACCCAGACAACGCAGCCTTCGACGCTGCAAAGGGCCTTTATTACGTCGCAGTCAGGACGAGAACGGAAGGAAGTAAAGAAGGTTCCATTGAGATTGTCGATACCAAGGCAGGCAAGCTGGTGGGCAGCATCAAGATGATGGGCCAAGAGCCTGCCGGGATTGCGCTGGACGCCGGGGCGAATCGCTTGTACGCGGGCATGGGAGATGTCGTGAACGGCGAAAGCACCGTCAAAGTTGTCGATCTCGCCAAACGCGCGGTCATCGCTGAATGGTCCACCGCCGGAGGCCCGCAGCCGCACGTTGCCGGACTTGATGTGGCCAATCATCGCCTGTTTATGGGCAGTCGGCTGGGAGGCGGACACAACGTCGATCCCGGGAAATTGGTGATCATCAATACCGACACAGGAAAGGTAATTCAAACTCTGGATGCGACGGGCGGAGGCGACGAAATCTTTTTCGACGCGCCGTCCAAGCGGATCTATTTTTCGGGGAGCACTGGCACGTTAGCTGTGTTTCATGAAGACGATCCTGACCATTTCCGGCTTCTCGGAAAAGTTCCAACCGGGGCGATCGCAAAATCCGGAATCTGGATACCGGAACTGAAGCGATATTACGCGGCTGTCCCGAAACACCTGGTTCAATTGCTGCCAACCACCCAATATGGAATCCGGGATTGGATCACGGAAGAAGCGCGAATCATGGTGTTTGAGGAGATGCCCTAAGTCGTTTCCAATGTTTTCAGCGGAGCGCGGACGTCATTTTTGCTCCTGTTGCATCTAAACAAGGTAAATGTATGACAAGCTGCCAAGGAGAAATGGAATGATGTCCGCGCTTTGCACCCGTTTGTTGATTCTCGCTTTTGGACTTGCTGTCATGGTCGTAAACACATCCGGCCAGAGTTCGTCCAAGAAATCGCCGCCGAAAAAGGTTCCGGCGGAGCCGGATACTCCACAACCGACGAGCGCAGCACCGAGCGACACACCTACCATCAAGTTCGAAAAATACACCTTGCCCAATGGATTGGTCGTAATTCTTTCCGAGGATCATCGTCTTCCGCTGGTTTCCACCAATATCTGGTACCACGTCGGCCCGGCGAATGAACTTCAGGGGCGCACCGGGTTTGCTCACCTGTTTGAACACATGATGTTTGAGGGATCAAAGCATGTTCCGGGGAACGGGCACATCCGCTTCCTGGAAGGCGCCGGAGCTTCCGACTTGAATGGCACGACCGATTTTGACCGTACGAATTATTTCGAGACGCTGCCTTCAAATCAGTTGGAGCTGGCCCTGTGGCTGGAATCGGATCGCATGGGATATCTGCCCGACCAGCTCGACCAGGCCAGCTTGACCAACCAGCAGGACGTGGTTCGAAACGAACGCCGCCAGAGCATTGAGAACTCGCCGTACGGAATCGTGGAAGAAGCTGTATTTCACAATCTGTTTCCCAAGCGGCATCCATACTTCGCCGACGTCATGGGTTCCCACGCGGATATTCAGGCGGCAAAAATCGAGGACGTTCGCAATTTTTTCAAGCTTTACTACGCGCCCAATAATGCGAGCCTTGCTATCGTCGGCGATTTCGATCCCGCGAACGCGAAGCAGTTGGTCGAGAAGTATTTCGGACCACTGAAGCGGGGAGCTCCTGTGCCGAAGATTGCGGCAGTCACTCCGCCTATTACCGCGGAACGGCGCGCAGTTATTCACGATCAGGTGGAATTACCGCGCGTGTATGAAGCCTGGCTGACGTCGCCAATTTTTAAGCGCGGAGACGCTCTTGCCGATCTCTCCTCGGACATTCTTGGCGGCGGCAAATCCAGCCGCCTTTACAAGAAACTTGTTTACGAAAAGCAGATCGCGCTGGACGTCACAGCTTCGCAGAATTCATTGATTCTCGGATCGGTCTTTGAGATTGCCGTGACAGCGCGGCCCGGGCACAAAGCCGAGGAAATCGAGAAGGCCATCGACGAAGAGCTTGCCGCGTTTCGCAAGGACGGTCCCACTCCCGCCGAACTCGAGCGCGCGCAGAACGGCGTTGAAACTCGCATTATTCAAGGCCTTCAAAGGCTCGGTGGATTTGGCGGCATTGCCGACCGCTTGAACGAATACAATCACTATCTCGGGACGCCGGATTATCTGCAGCAGGACCTTGCTCGATACCGGAATGCCACGGTGGCTTCGATCCGCGCGTTTGCTCAAGAACAATTGAAGCCTTCTGCCCGAGTTGTTGTTTACGGCATCCCAGGCAAGCCGGATCTAGGGCCGGATGTTCCTACTCCAAAGACGCAGGTGAAGGGCAACAACAAGGGAGGCGAGGCGGTCAACGCGGAAGCGCCGTGGCGTGCGAATCCTCCGCAGGCGGCGCCCGCTCCGCAACTGAATCTTCCTGTGCCGGAAATATTCAAACTCGAGAATGGCCTCACGGTCGTTTACAACTACAGGCCCGGATTGCCTGTCGTTGCCGTTGACCTGGTTTTCAATACGGGAAGCGGTGCGAATCCGGTCGATAAGCCGGGTCTCGCGAGCTTCACCGCAAATATGCTGCAGCAGGGCACGGCAAAGCGTAACGCCACGCAAATTGCCGATGAAGCCGCGCTGCTGGGCACCACGCTGTTTTCCAGCGCCAACATGGATGGATCGAGCGTTGGGACGAGTTCACTCAGCAAGAAGTTTTCCGGAGCTCTCGATCTGGTCGCCGACATCGTGCTTCATCCAACGTTTCCGCCAGACGAAGTTGAACGGCGTCGCGCGGCGCGCTTGGCTGCGATTGCTAACGATCGCGGCGAACCAAATGTGGTGGTGTCGCGAACGGGAGTCGCGGCGCTATTCGGTCCCCGGCATCCCTTCGGCTACGACAATACTGGCACCGAGGAATCGAACAAGGCGATGTCGCGTGAAGACATGATGAATTTCTGGAGGACCAATTACGTTCCGAACAATGCTGCGCTCGTCGTCGCGGGAAATATTTCCAAGGACGACCTGGAGGCTCTGGCCAATGACAAATTTGGATCCTGGAGTGCCGGGGAAGCCGCCCGGCCGCAGATCGGCTCGCCGGAAACGACGAAAGCGAAAATCGTAATTGTGGATCGTCCCGGAGCGCAGCAAACGATGGTGCGTTTGTTGCAACTTGGCGTTGGGCGCGCAACGCCGGATTACGCGGCTCTGGAAGTGATGAACTCCGAACTTGGCGGCTTGTTCTCAAGCCGGATCAATCTGAATCTGCGCGAGGAGCACGGTTACACGTACGGCGCCAGCTCACAATTCGTTTATCGCCGCTCGCAAGGCTACTTCGCGGTCGGCGGAGGAATCCGCACCGATGCCACTGCGCCTGCGGTGACCGAAATATTGAAGGAAATTCGCCGCATGCTCGATACGCCCATGACCACGGATGAGTTGGCGCTCGCCAAGGATTCTCAGTCTCGGTCACTACCGGGATTGTTTGAGGGTAGCAGTGAAGCTGCCGGGGCCCTCGCGGAAATATTTCTGTACGACCTTTCGCCGGATTATTACGCGAAATTGCCGGAGCGGCTCTCCGCCGTAACCGCCGATGATGCGGAAGTTGTGGCCAAGAAATATCTCCACCCGGACCAGATGATACTCATTTGCGTTGGCGATCGCGCGAAGATTGAGCCGGAATTGAAGAAACTCGATTTGGGCGGCATCGAGATTCGTGACGCCGACGGAAAAGTTATTCCGTAGGTCTCTCGACTTTGGCGGATAGGGAGCCGGCAAGATGCCGGCGCTACCAAAGCGCCGTATGAAACATTCAATCCGCTGTAGTCGCTCTGATTTCCGAGACGCGCGCTGCTAATTTTGTATTTATGCCCGAAACTGACAAACTCATTCATGAAATCCTGCCGGTCGGAATGCTGCGGTGCAATTGCCATATTATCGGGGACCCGAAGTCGCGCGAAGCTCTGGTAATTGATCCCGGCGATGACGCCGAGAACATCCTCGAAGTGATCCATCGCCATAAACTGGGCGTTAGCGCGATCCTCATCACGCATACGCATATTGATCACGTTGGGGGACTTCGGCGCCTCCAGGAAGCCACCGGCGCGCCCGTTCGAATGCATGCCGACGATTTGGAGCTTTATCGCATGTTGGACGTCCAGGCCGCGTGGATCGGCTGGAAAGCTCCGGAAAAAGTTGAAGTCGGCGAGCTGTTGCGCGAGGGTGAATCCGTGCGGTGGGGACGCTATGAAGTGCAGGTGTTGCATACGCCGGGTCATACGCAGGGCAGCGTATGTCTCTATATGCCCTCGGAAATGCCGGCTCATCGCGGCGCTGATGTGGTCGCGAAATCCACCGAGCGCGAGCCTGGCAGGCTCTTTGCCGGGGACACCCTGTTTGCAGGAAGCATTGGCCGCACGGATTTGTGGGGCGGTTCGTTCGAAACGATTATCCGATCGCTGAAGGGTAAGGTTCTGGAACTTCCTGATGAGACGATTGTGTATCCCGGACACGGCCCGTCCACAACGATCGGCGAGGAAAGAGAATCAAACCCATTCCTGGTAAGAAATTGATGCATCTCCGAGGATGATCCGCAGCTCCACAGTTATTCCGCCAAAAATCTTAAAATCAAGAGAGCTGGTGAGTCACTCTCGGTGTCCTCTGTGATTCTCTGTGTGCTCTGTGTTGCGCTTCTCGGAATTTAACATAGATTAACGCTGAGAAAAGCCACAGAGGACACCGAGAGAATCGAGCAAACTTTTCCGCATCATTAATTGGTCCGCAAACGATTTTCGCGTTCGGTCCGCAAATCTTCCATCACACTTTGGATTAGCTCCTTGGCCTTCCGCAACTCTTCCGTGATGATTTGAATGTCCATGGTCGGTTTGGTGGGATCGCGATGGCTGTGGCAATAAACTCCGTGCTGGCCAACGAGCACCATCGCGTTTGTTACGCGGTCAAGAGTCACTGCCAGGCGTCCGCGGTGCGCTCCCAGCATCTGTTCGTAGTGTTCGATCTCTTCCTTGTGGTCATCAAATGCAGACATTTTCTTCTCCCGAGTGGCGGACTGCCAAGTCTCCGCACTTCCAAGTTACGCGCATATTCCATTGTTCGCAAACCCGGACTTAGCACTATTTGGAGCCCTGCAGAAATCGTGATAAATAGGGCGTAGGCAAAGGGTCACCATCCCTAATCCTGTTGCGCGTGTGGAACCTTGACATGTTCATGAACTTTACTCCTCGGGGAACCAGTTCGATAATCTCCGGTGCGGGTTCTCGATGGGCCCGACAAAATCAACATGACGTACGAGCCGCTCTATGAACGGTTCGAGGTTTTAGCGGCAGGCGGCACCCGTCTCGGCGTAAAGTTTATCCGGTCAGGATTTTTGGCCCAGGGGGATCGGCCTGAACTTTTCTTCTTTGAAATAAACGGAGAAGAAGCAGTAGTGGGAATTTCAGGCGCCAGCCTTGCCCGATTTGAAAGCGGGCGGCACCGGCTGTCGCGTGAGCAGAAGATTGACGTAGCCGGACGATGGCTGAAGCGGCAGATGGAAGCCGGAAAGCCACTTAATTCGGGGAGCCTGTACATCCAGGACGATGAGCTGGCAAATTTGGCAATCGAACTCAATTTTACTCAGTGAGGTAGCGATGAGACGCTCCGATTTGGTGCAGACGGAGACAAAAGGTTCCACGCCGCGCACGACGCAAATCGTTTTTGGTGAACGCCAGCACCTGCTGCGCGTGCTGGATTCGCTCGAAACCACCACGGTTCCGCAAGTGCGCCTGAATCAGGAGCGCCGCGTGATCGAGGAGCTCATCCACGAACGCACCAAAGAACTCAACCACATCAATTCGTCGTGGGATGAGAAGGTCGGACTGGTCCTGAACGCCGATTCGAAAGCCGACATGCTCGACAAGCTGGCGCGCGAGGCCCCGGAATCGGATTACTATCTTCTGCGCCTGATCAGCGAGCATCCCAAAGTCCCGTCAAAGACGCTTGCCCGACTGGCCAAGCATCCCTACGCCGCGATACGCGAAAACGTAGCGCGCCACCCCAATGCGGACGCCACCACTCTGGCATGGCTCGCACGCGATCGCAGCCAGCCGCTGTGGTACCTCGTCGCGTTCAATCCGAATACTCCCGCGGTTCTGCGGCGCAAGCTGCAGGAGCGCTTGCGGAAATTGGGGCAGAGTAGTTCCAGTAAGTAAAAAAATCTTGAATTGCTCCAAGCTGAATTGAGCTAGCTTTTATTTCCTGGTTTGTTTTTCTAAGTCCCTAATCAATCGTTTTCCGATGCTGTTGAATCCGGTAAGTAGGCCGCCCCACAGATGTTTTTCACTCCAAAGATCGTCACCGGTTGTTGCGTCAATCACGGTGAGATAGGCAAAGCGGGTAGGGGATTGCTTGTTGTAGGTGGGAATTGGGTCTTCCTCAATATGTCGTTCACTTCCGATACTACCAGTCTGGCCGCCTGACAAAACGACATTTCCGCCCTTATCTGGATCTGCGGACAGAAAAAATATCAGGTCCGCATGTTGTCGGTCTTGGACGATTTGACATTTGCCCCACTTTTTCAATTGAGACAACGCACCTTTGCCGACAGCATCCGACCCAGTCTGGTTGTCAAAGTAGGCGGTCTTAGCTGACAAGATTCGTGACCAACGTGCTAGACCCGTTTGAGCTGCTGAAGGGAACGCACATATCAGACTGAAGAGTAGGAAAAACCCAGATATGCGCGGGAGGATTCGCATGTGCGCCTCCACAAATCCCCAGACTTACGAATCAGGCGGATTTCACCGCCGATCGCTGAAATAAGCCGCCGCTTTTTGCGCTCTTCACAATATTGTCCGCGGCCCTAAAAGCGAGAGCTTCGATCGTGCACGTCGGATGATTGCGGCCGCTGGTCACGAAGCTGCTCCCGTCCACGATAAAAAGGTTGGGAACATCATGAGCGCGGTTGAACTTATCGACCACCGAGGTTTTCGGATCGTTCCCCATGCGGCAGGTGCCCATCAGGTGTCCTGAGGATGTTGTCTCCCTGACAGGGTTTCCCCATTTCTTTTTTGCGCCGGCGGCTTCCAGAATTTCCAGCGAGCGTTCCAGAAAATATTGTTTCACTTTCATGCCGTCCGGATGCTCTTTATACGTAACGCGCATGGCGGGCAGTCCCCAGGAATCCTTCACGTCAGGGTCGAGCGTAATGTTATTCGTTTCGAGCGGCAGGGAAGTCATGTAAGACTGACACGTCATCGTGCGGTTGAAGTTTTCCTTGACGAAATTCTTGTAGCCGGCGCCCCACTGAGGTGCGTCCGGAGGCAGGCCGCCGAGCGCGTATCCGATCGGTCCCATGAAGCCCCAGCGGCCGTCGATTCTCCCGCCACCATAAAAACCACGCTTAGCATCGGAATCATAGAAGTCTTCGATTGCGCGCGTGGCCATCACGCTCTTGAATTCGTTTAGAGGCTCATCGAAAATGCCGGAAGCGCTCGCGGTGCCTCCGAGCATCAGATTCTTTCCCACGAGGCCACTCGAATTGGCGAGGCCGTCCGGAAAAAGTTTCGATCGCGAAAGCAGCAGCAAACGTGGG
>JAOAPW010000005.1 GCA_025463105.1 Candidatus Acidiferrum typicum
GCTCCGCCGGCAGTAAAGAAGTAAGAACGAAGCCGCTTCATTGAAAGGGAATTGTTGTGACCCGCCTCCTCAGAGCGGGCTACAAGTCCGGTGCGAACGGCACATCGTGATTCCGAATTCGTCCCTACCGAAGAAAGTTCAATCCGTTAATCTGAAAAACACCCGTTCTGTAAATTTGAATCAGGGTTTTAAAATTTTGATCCCCATCCTCGCGGTTTATGCGAGGGTGGGGTTTTTGATTTTCGTACCTACGACCACAAAAACGCCGCTATGGAATTTCTTGCATGGGCACAACGGTCGTTCCGCCGCGAGTAAATTCAAATCGCAAAGCCCAGGTACTTAATACGCCTCGGCCACCGACCATCGGCGGTTTGAATCTCCAAAGCGGCGCGGCCTGCAAAGCCGCTCGCGCGAAATATTTGCTCGGCCCATGCGATCCCAGTTCCGCATCTTCCACTTTGCCCGACCTGTCCACATCGACTTTGACGGTGACCTTCACCGTGCCGCGAATCGTATTTCTCGCGCTCGCGAGAACCTCAGGCAAGACCTTCTGCGCGACTTCCCCGTGGACCATGCCGGCTGCCGGAACCATCGCTATTGCGTCCGTCGCCTCCCCGCGCAATGAATCCGGATGAGCTAACGCGGGCATGGGAGTGCGGCCTTCCAGTATTTGCTCTTTCATATTCCCGGGTTTGGAAATAACGGCCGGCTTCGACGCTTCGCTTCGGCGCTCGTGCTGCGACTGGATTACCTGTTGCGGTTCAGGTTTTGGTTCAACCTTCTGTGCGGAAGAAATAGCCGGCCGTTCGAGCACGGTGGCAGGAGCTGCTGGCGTTTCCGAATGGCGGCGCAATAACCTCGGCCCGGCCACAACTGCGATCAGCGCCAGGACAATGCCGGCGGCAAGGGGGTAACCGTAACTGCCGCGCTTCGCAGGCAGAGTTGAAGACCGCGAAACCGCTGACTGAGGCGCCCGCAAAAGTGCTCGGACTTGAGGCGCTGGAATGCGACCCTGCAACCGTGCAGCGATTTGAGAAACTGTCCACCGCTCCTGAGGGTGCCGAAGTAAACAGTGCCGCGCTATATCGAGGAATGGTTCCGGCAATGTCAAAGGCACCAGCGGTTCGCGCTGTTCCGCCGATGACGTAACTACCAGAGTTTGCGTCATCGTTTCGACAATCGCCATCCCCAGCGACCAGACATCGACTGCGGGGGATGCCGCGTCAACCGTCGCGAAGGCATCCGGCGCATACTCCGGCGGATCGTACTCGTTCAGCCTGCCGGGACGTTCCAGTGCTTCTCCGGCTCGTCGGAGGCCGTCGCTCGATAACTTCAATTGGTCCCGCTCATCAGCCATGATGTTGTGTGGCTTGATATGCCCATGCACGAACCCTTTGCCATGAAGGTAAGCAAGGACATCCAGAACGGAATCGAGCGTCTCGCGGGCTTCCTCCGGCGTGAGCGCGCGGCTGGGAAGAACCTGCGCAAGATTCTCCTCGGCGCACTCCATCAGAACGAAAAGCAATGGCACGCCGCTTAGTTCGCAGCGTCCCGCGTCAAAAATGGAAAGCAAGTGAGGATGAGAGAGCTCAGCGGCCGCGCGCCATCGGGAGAGCTGGACTTCGTCATAATGATTATTCTCTTCACCCGCGGGGATCAGTTTGATGGCGGCCCTTTGGGGGAGCTCATTTTGATGGAATTCCGTGAGAAATACTGCACTGTATTCAGAGCCGCCAAGGTATCGAAGCAGCGGGAATTTCCCGTTGACAACCTGGCCCTCCCACTGTTTCCAGTCCTGAGACATGGTTCGACTCCTGCATCGTAGTTTAGCTCGCGAGGGGGGGAGATTATTGTACCTGAGCAATCAACTCGGTGTATCCGCCGAATATCAGCGCGGTGCTCATCAGGATAAGGCGAAAAAATCAAACCCAGAGCGCAGTTTCTATATTTACCGATTGAACCTCGGGAGCTGGCGGGGCCGAGCGTAGAGCAGCGCCCGCCCCGGTATTCTCATTTCCGCGAAATTACGGAACAAGCTTCAGGGTTTTTCCGGCGACAACTTCGATGTGCTCTTGATAAAACGAGTGGCCGTTGTGATCGCGCAGTTCGACGTCATGCGAGCCTGGCTTAAGCTGGAACGTTTTCAACTGTCCGACTGTGCCCGCATAGCCGCCATCCACATACACAAAAGCGTCTTTCATTTTGGTGTCAAACTTCACGCCGCCTGTGAGGGGGACACTGTCATAACCCCATCCCGGGCCGTACCACCCTGGTCCGTACCACCCAGGCCCATACCACCCCGGTCCGTAGAATCCGCCCCTCACGATAACAGGTCGCGCCGAAGCCACCGGCACGATAAACACAAGCGCCAAAAGCGCGATCAAAGAAAGTTTCAAGTATCGAGGCATTGTATTTTCCTCCAGATTCACCCCTTCAACTTCTACCTACACTTATATAATGCAGTACCGGTGCCAAACGATTTATCCTTGGAGGCAGAATTTTAAATTCCTTATATTCAATAAATTACGGGTGGGAACCTAAGCGAATATGGTGATTTTGGGGCAGAGGTGGTGGATTTCAACCAGCTCATTAAGCTGAATGTGACACGATCTGTGACGATATTTTAGCAAAACGGAAATCGCCGGTTGCCGCGTAGAGCGCTTTACTGCCCTGCGCGAACATACCGGCGATTCGTTTCCCGTTCATATTGCAAATCACTTTAGCGGATATCTGCTACTCGCGGTCGTCGTCCGGATCCCCTCGGCGATCATGGCCTCCGGCGAACAGGTCGGACACCCCGGTTTTCGTCGGGGACTAGCTCGACCGCAGGTAAACCTAGTCAAGGCGTGTTGCTGTACCGTTACAACAAAGGTCCAGCTTTGTGAATATCGCGTTGCGGGGAGGTAAAAACGGCGTGCAGACTGATGGGCAAGACGGTACCGGCACCGGCTTCAGAAAGCTTCGGCGAGGCTCACATTGCCCGCTACCAACGCGTCCCCTATACTCGGCTTCTAAGTCTTCGAGGCTTGGCCTCAAGGTTCATACGAATGCGCAATAGCGAAGCGCGACGGTACGCGCGGTGGGCGGCGGGCGTGGCCATGCTGCTGGCCCTGATTGTAGCCGGGGTGTACCTGCGCGGGGTTTGGGTGGCCAAACAAGCCGAGAAAAAAGCGCCGCCTGCAGTTCCAGCCGCAATCGAGCAGCGTTCCAATGAGTTTTCTTATTCGAAGGTCGAAGGGCAGCGCACGATTTATACGGTGCGAGCGTCGCGCACGACGGAATTCAAGGAGGGCAGCCGCAATCTCCTTGAAGACGTCTCCATCACTGTGTACGGAAAAAAAGGCGAGCGCAATGACACGCTGCGCACGCGCGCCTGTGACTTCATTTCTTCGACGGGGAAAATAGGTTGTGAAGGCGAAGTTCAAATCAGTCTGCGGGCCCAGGGCGCCGCGGCAAATAGCAATGCCATTGAGATCGTGACTTCGGCCATCTCTTTCGATCGCGAGTCGGGCCTGGCCCGGACCGAAAAGCCGGTAACGTTTATCTGGCCCGCGGGAAACGGCCGCGCTGTCGGCGTGCAATATGATTCGAGCGATGGAACTGTGAGCCTGGAACACAGTGTGGACATAACTTTGGCCAGCTCGCCCCCCGCGCACCTGCAAAGCGGAGTCCATGAGGAGCCGCAAGCAAAAGCCGTCCATCTGACTGGCGACAGCATGTTATTTCGCCGCGATGGGCGTACGTTGCGGATCCTTGGCACTGTTCATGCCCAGCAGACCACGCGCGAACTGACCGCGCAGAGTTTGCTCCTGGAACTTGACGAATCGTTTCACGCACGCCATTTGATCGCCAGCGGCCAGCCACGAATGCGCGATTCTGACGTTCAAAGCCCAATGTCGCTGGATGCGGATGAAATCTCCGCAACGATCGCGCCGAACGGCTCAATCGAGTCCATTCTGGCCAATAGAAATGTTCACGGAAGCAGAAATACTTCCGTCGGCGAGGACGAGATCGCGGCGGGGCGCATTCAGATGGCCCTGATGACCATCGCAAATGTGCCTCGTCTTCTGACTGCCCGCGACAGCGTCACAATGACGTCACGAAGCGCAACGCCCGCAGGTGGAACGCGACGCATCGACACCGACGGCCTGGAGGTGCACTTCGCGAAAAATTCCGGGCCAGGCCGGGCATTGCTTGAAAACGTGAACACACTTGCTCCTGCGCGAATCGAATGGCAAAACGTTTCCGCTTCTAACGGAGTGGTTGGCGGGGTGAAGCCCACCAAGCAGATCATGCGCATGCGCGGCCAGCAGATGAATCTTCACTTTGCCGGACAGAATCAACTGCAACAACTTACCGCTTCCGGCGGCGTGGAGGTTACGCGCCAGGTCGGCGACGGACCGGAACAGGCGACGTCATCGCGCGAACTTATGGCAAAGTTTTCGAACGCGGGTGAGTGGTCCACGATTGATCAAACAGGCGACGTCCACATTCATGAAGGGCCGCGCACCGGACAGGGCGACCGCGCGCACCTTGATCGCGCCACGAACACTGCTACTCTCACCGGTTCGGTAATTCTGGCGGACGCGACGATGCGCACGACGGCGCAGACCGCGACGTTCACGCAGGGTTCGAATGAATTGCGCGCCGATGGCAATGTCTTGAGCACGGAATTGCGAGCGGGAACAAGCAGCGTCACGAATTTTGC
>JAOAPW010000154.1 GCA_025463105.1 Candidatus Acidiferrum typicum
ACACGAAATCGACGTTTCTGGTATCCGGCAATGGTGACGTAATCGAGCCCGACGACGGCATTTGTGCGATTGGCTCCGGCGGGCCTTATGCGCTGGCCGCCGCGCGGGCGCTTGCCAAGCACACCAAGCTCTCCGCGAAGGACGTGGCGCAGGAGGCCATGCGCATCGCAAGTGAAATTTGTATTTTCACGAACGCTAATTTCACCGTCGAGGAGCTGTAGAGTGCGCATTTCAGATCACAGGACGAGTGGCATGACGTCGTTCCCGAGTAGCGCATGCGCAGAACACAGATGCCGGCCCTTCCTGCGTCAGGACGAGGAAGACGCCGGCGCTACAAAATGCCGGAAGGCGGAGTACAAATTATGGTGATCTATCTTCCCGGCGATCAGCGCGAACCTCAGGCGGCGGCCGAGCCGTCGTTCGATGAATTGACACCGCGCGAGATTGTTGTAGAACTGGATAAATATATTGTCGGGCAAGCAGCCGCCAAGCGCGCCGTAGCTGTCGCTTTGCGAAACCGCGTCCGGCGGCAGAAGCTTCCGCCCGAGTTGGCCGAAGATGTCCTTCCCAAAAACATTCTGATGATCGGACCTACCGGAGTCGGCAAGACGGAAATCGCGCGCCGGCTGGCCTGGCTGGCGGGCTGTCCATTCGTCAAGGTCGAGGCCTCGAAATACACCGAAGTCGGCTACGTTGGGCGTGATGTCGAATCGATGGTACGCGATCTGGTGGAGACGTCTATCGACATGGTGCGTGAGGAAAAACTCGACGAAGTGGCTGAGCGCGCCGAACAAGCCGCGGAAGAACGCGTTCTCGACCTGCTGTTACCCGCTTCGCCTCAGCCCCCCACGGAGACGGACGCCACCACCGCGATCCAGACCGAATCGCACCGGCGCGATCAGGCCGACCGCACTCGCGAAAAGCTTCGCGTGCAACTTCGCGACGGCAAGCTCGATCATCGTCTGGTAGAGGTGGAAGTCCGCGAGCGCTCCATGCCCGCATTTGAAATCATTTCAAATCAGGGCGTCGAGGAGATGGACGTCAACATCAAGGATATGCTCTCGGGACTGTTTGGCCAGCAGAAAAAGCGGCGAAGGATGACGGTCGCCGAAGCATTCGATTACCTGATCCAGGAAGAAGAAAATAAACTGATCGACATGGACCAGGTGACGCGTCTGGCCGTGGAGCGCGCCGAGCAGATGGGCATCATTTTCATCGATGAGATCGACAAGATTGCGGGACGCGAGTCCGGCCACGGGCCTGACGTTTCGCGCGAAGGTGTGCAGCGGGACATTCTACCGATTGTCGAGGGCACCACAGTCAATACGCGATACGGAATGATCCGCACCGACCATATCCTGTTCATCGCTGCAGGCGCTTTTCATATCACCAAGCCTTCGGACTTGATTCCCGAACTTCAGGGACGCTTGCCGATCCGCGTGGAATTGACTGCATTGGGCGAGGCGGATTTCGTGCGCATTCTCACCGAGCCGAAAAACGCTCTCATCAAGCAATACATGGCGCTGCTCGAAACCGAAGGTCTCAAGCTGAATTTTACCGAGGACGCCATCGCCACGCTGGCGCGCTATGCGGTGATGGTGAACGAGCAGACGGAAAATATCGGCGCGCGGCGGCTTCATACCATTCTCGAGAAAGTGCTCGACGAAATTTCCTTCGAGGCCCCTGAGCTGAAGAAAAAGAACGTGAAAGTGGACGGCGCATACGTTACCAAACAGCTTGCCGACATCGTAAAGAATCAGGATCTGAGCCGTTATATCCTCTGACGCGATGAAACGCGCCGCCGCACTACTTGTGCACGTGTTTTTCATTCTGGCGTGTGCCGTTCTGGCGTGTACCTTGATTATTGGCTGCGCCGCGCCCGGAGATCCTACCGCGCGGCACCCGGTCGTCCCTACGGTCATCACCGATCTGGGTGCGCGTCAATTCGGCAGCTCGGTCGTCCTTACGTTCAGTCTCCCTCGGCAGTCAACCGATCGCGAAGCTCTGGCTGAGCAACCAACCATTGAAATTTACCGCGCTACACTTCCTCCTGGCGTTTCTCCGGACCGGAAAACTCCGTGGCGATTGGTCTATTCGATTCCACCCGAACGCGTGGACTCGTATTTGAATGGCGACCGCATCGAATTCCGCGATCCTCTTACGCCCAATGATTTCACGGGAGCAGCGGGATCGAGTCTCGCCTACATGGTTCGTACGCGAGTAGTGAAGACTCGAGCCTCCGGCGATTCAAATATCTTCACGACGCGTATTTATCCGCCACCCGGAACGCCGCGCGACCTGCGCGTTTCCGTCACCGAATCCGCAATTGTGCTTTCGTGGAGCGAACCATTGGCCGCCGGAGATGCTCCGAAGCTAACGGGATATCGTGTGTACCGTGCGGAGGTCGAATCGGGAGACGCGCCCGCGCCACAAGATGTATCGCAAGCGAAGCTGAAATCGCCGTTGACGCTGCAAGGATCACCCACTTCGCCTGAATTCAGCGATACACATTTCGAGTTCGGCCACAGCTATCTTTACACTGTGCGAGCAATCACTCAGTATGGCGTTGATACGATCGAATCCGCTGACTCCGCGCCAGCGATCGTAACCGGGCGTGACACCTTTCCGCCCGCCACGCCCCTGGGGCTTGAGGCGACAATTATTCCTGCAACCCCGGGGGCTCCCGCGCACATCGAATTATCATGGGCGATCAGTTCCGAGGCCGATCTGGCCGGCTACAACGTCTATCGAAGTGACCGCGATGACGCGCCGGGCGAGCGCATGAACAGCGAGTTGTTGCCCAGCCCGACGTATCGTGATACTTCAGTGGTATCCGGCAGGCGTTATTTTTACCGGGTTTCAGCGGTCGACAATACCGGAAATGAAAGCCCATTGGGTCCCACAGTCCAAATTGACGTTCCGTAGAATCGGAATCAGAGAAAGGCTGAAATGGCAGCCCGATCCCACCTTCCGGGCATGCGCTTGTTTCTTTGGCTGCGCAACGCTTCGTTGCGCATTGGCGTACTCACCGGAGTGTATTTATCCTGCATTTTCGCTGCATGGCTGGTGGTAGCCAACCGTTTTCCGGAATTGGAACCCTCCGCTGGAATTCGGAACCTCGCCGCGGCGGCAGCCCTCCCTATGGTGATGTCGATTCCAGTCTTGCGCTTCCGGCGCGAACCAGTAAGAATGTTCGTCGCTGGTCTGACGGCATGGACGCTACTGACGCTCACCTATCTTGGAATGGAGATACGCTTCTCGCTTCTGGGGAGCCGCATGGGAGCGTTTCACATCTTCATGCTCGGCGGAATCACATACGGCTTCGTGTCAGTGTTCGACTGGGTGCTTTTGCTTTGCGCGGAAGCACGCCATCAGCACGTCGCACATGCCGCGCACGTAACAGTGACACCGTCCAGGCCTTCGATCCACTAATCCGAATTAAATCTCACAAAAAGGGTGCGGGCTCTAATCTTATGCTGAACGTTTACCGTGAGCTCTTTGCAGCTCCGCTTGAAAGCGTCAGGCCCGCTAGAAAAGGACACATTCACAAATGAAACTCTGCCGTTTTCAGCCGCGCGTCATTTCCGCGGACCAGGTTGGAGCAAACGCTCATCCTGAAGTTTTTCAAGGCGTTATTTCCGGCGAGACCGTAAGGGAAATATCCGGCGACATTTTCGCGCGCTGGAACGTGACCAACCGCTCGTGGCCGCTCACCGACGTGAAGTTGCTTCCGCCGGTGATGCCCAGCAAAATCGTTTGCCTCGGCAGGAATTACGTCGAACACGCTGCCGAGTTCAATAATCCCACGCCGAAGGAGCCCTTGATTTTTCTAAAGCCTCCGTCGTCCCTTCTCGCGCCTGACGATCCCATCGTTTTGCCGCCAGGCGTTCAGCGCGTGGATTTTGAGGGCGAACTTGCCGTCATCATTTCAAAGGAATGTTCCCAATTGGGCGACGGTGAGGATGTGCGGCCCTACATTGCCGGCTATACGTGCTTGAATGACGTCAGCGCGCGCGATTATCAGGCGCTCGACAAGCAGTGGACCCGCGCGAAGAGTTTCGACACGTTCTGCCCGCTGGGTCCTGTGATGGAAACGGAGTATGATCTTGGCTCCGGCACTGTGGAAACTTTGCTGAATGGCGTTAGGAAACAGTATTCCGCCTTCAGCGCGATGGTCTTCCCGGTTAATGTTATAATTCCGTGGGTTTCACGTGTGATGACGTTATTGCCGGGTGACGTGATCGCAACAGGCACACCGGCAGGCGTCGGACCGATGCAACCCGGCGATACTGTTGAAGTCGTGCTCGCCGGGATCGGCACGCTCAGCAACCCGGTCATCGCGCGCACGGCCTGAGTTTCACGGCGCCATGTAAGGGTCGCGGATCAGGGCAAAGGGGTACGAATATGAAGTTCTTTCTCGACACCGCGAATCTGGAAGAAATCCGGCAGGGCGTATCACTGGGCGTAATCGATGGCGTAACAACCAATCCCACGTTGATTGCCAAGGAAAAGCGGCCTTTCCGCGAACACATTCTTGAAATCTGCAATATTGTTAGAGATGGAGTGGTCAATGCCGAGGTAGTATCCACCGATACGGAGAATATCCTGCGCGAGGCGCGCGAGATCGCCACCTGGCATCCCAACATTGTCGTCAAGATTCCCGTGATCCCTGACGGCGTGCGCGCGTTGAGCATTCTTTCAAAGGAAGGGATTCGCGTAAACATCACGCTGTGTTTTTCCTCGCCGCAGGCCCTGATCGTGGCGAAGGCCGGCGCGTATTTTGTCAGCCCGTTTCTGGGACGCCTCGATGACATTTCTTCCGACGGCCTGACGCTGTTGCGGGAGATCATGGACATCTACAAGGCGTACGGGTATCCCACGCAGGTGCTTGCCGCGAGCCTTCGTCACCCGCTGCACGTCATAGCAGCCGCCCGCATGGGCGCGCACATCGGAACCATGCCTTTCAAGGTATTTGAACAACTCTTTAAACACCCGCTGACCGATCGCGGGCTTGAAGGATTTCAGAAAGACTGGGAGAAAGCGCGCGAAACGCTGGGCGATATTTTCGAGACAGCCTCTGCGCGCAATCCGAAACGTTGAAGAACTTGCCAATCGATATGCGGCTCATGATTGGAGTCGCGGCGGCAGCAATTGTTGCCGCGGCTGTGCTTCTGCATCGTCACTTCCAGAAACCAGAGGATCCTGAAAGCGAGGAGCGGCGCCGCCGTTTTCAACTCAATCAAGTGGGCCGCATTGTGGAAGGTCTTGTCGTTGAGTTGGTTGAGGCTCCAGGGTCGGCCGCTCCGGAATCCACCTCTGCTCCCGCCTCACAACAAAACGCATCGGCAGCAGGCGGGGGCGCGTTCGGTATCCGCCGCTTGATTCGATATAGTTATTCAATCGCGGGGGTTACGTACGAAACCGCTCAGGACGTCACTGGACTCGAAGAGAGGCTCTGTTTGGAGCGTCTCGCGGCGGGCCAACCTGCGAGTGTGAAGTATGACCCAGCGAATCCGAGCAACTCGATTCTTGTGGCTGATGACTGGTCAGGCATCCATTAGATCCTCATGCATTATTTTCTTCGACTTCGCTCGATTCTCTCGCGATGACCTTCGGCGCCGGTACCACCACTTCGTCACGGACAGGCCAGAGTGCCCATGAGAAGAAAGATTTGCGCGTGCGTGGCTGCAGTGATCGGCGCTGCCGTGTTGACGCTCGCCACGATGATCGCCCTGGTACAGGGCTCAATCCTGGCCGTGTCGATTAGCAATTTGGCGCTTCGTATCGTCGCGGTTGCAGCGGACATTGTTCTCGGAACCATTCTTTTGGTCGGATGCATCTATCTCGCGACGCATCTAGCGGTTCGCATTCTCGGGGTAGGACACGCTGATTTTCCGCCATTGCCCGAGGATATGGACCAAGGCCAACTCCCCAAAAATTAGTGGCGCATGCATTCGAGCCTGTGCGAAAGTCTCGATGGCACTACACGATGACGGACAAACCAAAACTGACGGATCGCGTTGATGACTTGCGCCGCCGAAGCGCGGAGGCGGAAACCGGCGGCGGAGCGGAACGCCGCGAGCGCGAACACGAGGCCGGCAAACTAACAGCGCGAGAACGCGTGGCGCTGCTTCTCGATGAAGGCACCTTCGAGGAACTCGACAAGTTCGTCACTCATCGCTGCGATGATTTTGGAATGCAGGATCAACGGCCACCCGGAGATGGCTTCGTTACCGGCTATGGCCGGATCGACGGCCGGCTGGTTTATGTGTTTGCGCAGGATTTCAGCGTGTTTGGCGGATCGCTCTCGGAAACCAACGCCCTGAAAATCTGCAAGATTATGGACCTGGCGATGCGTAATGGCGCGCCGGTGATCGGCCTGAATGATTCTGGAGGAGCGCGCATCCAGGAAGGCGTGATGTCTCTGGCGGGTTACGCCGATATTTTTTTGCGCAACACCCTGGCGAGCGGCGTGATCCCGCAAATCAGCGCCATTATGGGGCCTTGCGCGGGCGGCGCCGTGTATTCACCGGCGATTACGGATTTCATTTTCATGACGCGCGACACTTCCTACATGTTCATCACCGGCCCGGACGTCATCAAGACCGTTACGCATGAGGATGTCAGCAAGCAGGACCTGGGCGGCGCAATGACGCATAACGCGACCAGCGGCGTCGCGCATTTCGCGGCACGCGATGACGCCGAATGCCTCGCCATGATTCGCGAATTGCTGAGTTTTCTTCCCTCTAACAATCTGGACGATGTGCCGAGACGCGCGACGTCCGATCCCATCGACCGCGCCGATGCCGCGCTCGATTCGCTCGTGCCCGCGGACCCCTCGCTGCCATACGACATCAAGGACGTGATTCAGCTCGTGGCCGACGATAAATATTTTTTCGAGGTTCAGGAACACTTCGCCAGGAATCTGGTGATAGGCTTCGCGCGGCTCGACGGGCGGTCCGTCGGAATCGTTGCCAATCAACCCGCGTTTCTCGCTGGAGTGCTGGACATCAACGCTTCGGTGAAGGGAGCGCGGTTTGTGCGTTTTTGCGATGCGTTCAATATTCCGCTCATCACGTTTGAGGATGTGCCTGGATTTTTGCCGGGCACGAACCAGGAGTGGGGCGGAATAATCCGGCACGGCGCGAAATTGCTCTACGCTTTTGCCGAGGCGACCGTTCCGAAGCTGACGGTGATCACTCGCAAGGCCTATGGCGGCGCATATTGCGTCATGTCCAGCAAGCATATTCGCACCGACGCGAACTTTGCCTGGCCCACCGCGGAAATTGCCGTCATGGGCCCCGAAGGCGCCGTGAGCATTGTGTACAAACGCGAACTCGATCGCGCGCCCGAAGCGGACCGGGAGCGTCTGCGGCGCGAGAAAGTCGCTGAGTTCCGCGAACGCTTTGCCAATCCCTATGTCGCCGCTGAGCGCGGTTACATCGACGCAGTCATCGAGCCTTCTCAAACGCGAGCAAAACTCATTACGGCTCTGCGCTCACTAGAAAACAAGCGCGACACAAACCCCAAGAAGAAGCACGGAAATATCCCGCTCTAAGAAAAGCGGCGCGGCGCATCCAAGCCCGGGGACGCCAATCTCCCGATTGGCGTCCTACAACCCGCCAATCGGGAGATTGGCGTTCCCGGGTTCTACAGGTGATCACGTATATGTTTTCCGCAATCGCGCAATTTCCCATGCCGCAAGCCCTGCCGGCACAACTGAAAAAACAACAAACAGAATTATTGTCAGCACCAAATCCTTAAAACCAGGCGCAAAGTCTCCGCCACGCTGAATCGCGAGCACGCCGATGTAATATGCCGTTGGCGCGGCGAGAACGACTTCGGAAATCAGATAGGTCTTCATAAATCGTCCTCGAACAAAAATCATTGCCGCCATCAAAACAAGCCATGCGGCAGTGATCCATTCCACCGGATAAATCACTTTGTTATCGAAAGAAAAGTGGTTGATGAGCAGAACGGGAATTCCCGCACGAGGGTCGAGAATGAAGGGAGGACCGCCCGGCCAGCGATAAATCCCAATCT
>JAOAPW010000192.1 GCA_025463105.1 Candidatus Acidiferrum typicum
AGCGGCGACGTGACGCCCTCAGCAGTGACTTTAAACGTGTACACGCCGCGCGCGCCCAGCGATTTCGCTTTCTCGGCGATTTCGTCAAGTTGTTTGCGCGAGAACGTGGCGGCGCCGGGAGCGGCAAGCGCCTGAACGTTACCCTCGACGTGCAGCGTTTCGCGCGCGGGAGCGAAATGTTCGGTCACGTCGTGCAATTCCATGCCGAAACGCAGATCGGGTTTATCGGAGCCGTACAGACGTATCGCATCACGATATTCCATGCGCCGGAACGGAGCTTTTGCGGTGATGCCCGCCGCGGCGCAGGCCCGCACCATCACTTGCTCGATGACGCTAAAAACTGTGTCCTGCGTGGGAAAGGAAATCTCAAGATCGAGCTGCGTAAACTCGGGCTGGCGGTCGGCGCGCAAATCTTCATCGCGGAAGCATTTTACGATCTGGAAGTAGCGATCCATGCCGCCAATCATCAGTATCTGCTTGAAAATTTGCGGCGATTGCGGCAGCGCGTAAAACTGGCCGGGATGCACGCGGCTGGGAACCAGATAATCGCGCGCGCCTTCCGGAGTCGAGCGCGTGAGCATGGGCGTTTCGATTTCGTAAAAGCCCATTTCGTCCATGGTTTTGCGGATTTCGAGGATGATGCGATGCCGCAGCGCGAGGTTTTGACGCGGGCGCGTGCGGCGCAGATCAAGATAGCGGTAGTGCAAGCGCGTCTCTTCGCTTGCGGTCGTTTCGTCCTCGACGACAAACGGCGGCGTTTTTGCCGTGTTCAGAATGCGCAGTTCGCTGGCAATGATTTCAACTTCGCCCGAGGCCAAGTCGGGATTCGCTTTCTGGCGTTTGACGACGCGCCCGGTGATGGCCACCACAAATTCCGAACGCAATTCTTCGGCGCGGGAATGTGCGGCGGCGTGCTGTTCCTTATTGAAGACAATCTGTGCCAGGCCAGTGCGATCGCGCAAATCAATAAAAATCAGGTTGCCAAGATCGCGCCGTCGGTGGACCCAACCCATCAGGACAACGTCTTTGCCGTCATCGCCGGCGCGAAGATTGCCGCAGTAGTGCGTTCGTTGCAGTGTTCCGAGTGAATCGAGCACTTTTGGCTTTTCCCTTCCAGATAAAACTTTACAACTATAAAGCGAGTATTGTGGGTTGCGGCTTCAGCCGCGACATTCTGAGGGAACAATTATGGGCTTTAGCCCCTGAAGCCTCAGGGCTTAAAAGCCCTCTACGCAGCATTCTCATTGTCGGACCTGAAGGTCCGAGCCACAATGATTTTTTAAAACCAGTGATTTCGTCAGTGAATTTTCCACGCTGGGCGTCGGCTCTTTCGTCTATCGCGCAAACACGACAATTGGACCCTGCTGCGCGAGCCTTTTATCGCACACGCGCAGAAAACGCCCGCATCTAAAAGATGCGGGCTACAACAAACTTCAATCGCTCGCGTGCGATGCGCGCAAATACGAAAATAAATCCTGCTCCGCGAGCTTGTTTTGCGTTCCGTCAGCCAGGTTCTTGACGGCGACGACACCGGCGGCGAGTTCATCCTCGCCCAGGATTACGGCGTGGCGCGCCTTCAGGCGATCGGCAAGGCCCAGCGATTTTCCGAACTTCATTTCGACTGCAGGTAACTCGACAACAAAACCGGCATCGCGCAGCCGCCGCGCGAGTTTTATGGCTGCGGTCTGCGCCGCCGCGCCAAACCACGCAAGATACACGTCGAGGCCACCCTCCACTTCGCCCGCTCCGGATTCCTGCAGCGAAAGCAGCAGCCGGTCGGTGCCGATGGCGAATCCAATTCCCTTCGTCGTGGCCTGTCCGCCGAGCAATTCAACCAAACCATCATACCGCCCACCGCCGCAAACGGCATTCTGCGAACCAAGTCCGGGCGCCGTAATTTCAAATGTGGTGCGCATGTAATAGTCGAGGCCACGCACCAGCCTCCAATTTTCCTGATACGTGATTCCACGCAGCGCGAGCTGCCGCTTCACTTCGTCATAATGCGCGCGGCATTCGGCGCAAAGATGATCGGCGATGTGCGGCAACTTTTCGATGATGGCTTGCTCGTGTTCCAGTTTTGAATCGAGTACGCGCAGCGGATTCGTGTCGATTCGCCGCTGGCTGTCCGCGCCTAGTTGTTCACGCACCTTTTGCAGTTCGGCGCGCAGCAGTTCGACATACGCAGGCCGGCAATTTTTGTCGCCAATGGAATTGATGTTGAGAACCGCGCCCTTAAGCTGAAGCCGTTCGAAGAACGCGAGCAGCATTTCAATCACCTCGGCATCGATCCCAGGCGCGTCCGACGGACCGAGAACTTCCGCACCAATTTGGTAGAACTGACGATATCGCCCCTTTTGCGGCCTCTCGCGGCGAAACATGGGCCCCATGTAATACAGCTTCACATTACCGGGAAGCGTCTGCATGCCGTGCTCGATGTAGGCGCGAACCACTGACGCTGTGGCTTCGGGACGCAATGAAATCGATGAATCATGGTCCTGAAACGAATACATTTCCTTCGAGACAATATCCGTTTCCTGACCCACGGAGCGGGCGAACAGCTCGGTTTGCTCAAAGATCGGCAAGCGAATTTCGGCGAAGCCGAAAGTGCCAAAAACGTCGCGCGCAGCCTGCTCGACGCGGTTCCACAGCGCGGACTCCGGCGGAAGAATGTCGCGTACACCTTTGATGGCCTGAAATTTCATTCAGCTTCAGGGGCTAAAGCCCCTCCTTTTCCTCTGCTTACGGCTGGGCTGAAGCCCAGCCCTCCGAAATCACTATCCGACGTGCGATGAAAGTCTAATCGCGAAGCGACATAACACGACACGACACAGCCCGACACAACCTGTCGCGACAGAACGTCGCGCAACGAGGACCCTCGACTTGGCGCAACCTCACTCGCGATGGTCGGAATTCCGCCCAACCGGAAAAGCTCGTCAGCGTTGCTGTTCTCCAGGAGGGCCGGGCTTCAGCCCGGCCATACAATGGCCACACTCGAAGGGGCTTTAGCCCCTGAAGCCAACTGTCGCCTAAGCCTTCTCCGACTTGTACGTTTCCGAATACTCGATGTATCGCGCGGCGTAGGCCTCAATGCTGGCTTGATCTTCGGGCGTGAGTGCGCGGCGCAATTTTCGTGGGTGTCCCATGAAGAGGCTTCCCGGGGGCACGATTGTGCCTTCAGGAACGAGCGGTCCTGCGGCAACAATCGAGCCTGTGCCGATTTTCGCGCCGTTCAGAAGGATTGAGCCCATGCCAATCAGGACGTTCGATTCGATCGGGCAGCCGTGCAGAATCACGCCGTGGCCAATCGTTACCGCGTCGCCCA
>JAOAPW010000200.1 GCA_025463105.1 Candidatus Acidiferrum typicum
TGACGTTAAGACACGAGGGTGCCCCACGCGTCGGTTCTACGCGTGGGGTTTTGTGTCATGCAAAAGGTTTCAATCGTTACTAAGGACGCGGCCACCTGCATTTTCTCACGCTTAGCTACTGGGGACAGGCTGGGTTTTTCACAATCGATTCGGTCGCGGACAAAACCCCGGGAACAACGGGCCAAAACCCCCACACGCAAACACGGCGTGTGGGGCACCCATTTGATCTCCTCACTTGGCATCCCGGCCATCCGCCAGAATGAAATCAATCATCATTGAGAAAAAATAATTTGAGGGCCATCCGAACTTATTTAATTCAGTCGTCTCGGCGCGCCAGCGCTTCCGTACCAATCTAGAGTTTCCCCGGACGTGTTCACGGTCACGGTGCGAACTTCAGTAAAGTGATCGAACGACTCGACGCCTGTTTCGCGGCCAATGCCGCTGTCCTTGAAGCCGCCCCACGGCGAAGCAGGATCGAGCCGGTGATGGTCGTTGATCCAAACCATGCCGAAGAGCAGGCGGCTCGCCACTCGGTGAGCGCGCGCAACATCGCCTGTCCAAACCGACGCGGCCAGGCCGAATCGCGTATCGTTGGCGATGTGGATCGCGTCGGACTCATCCTCGAATGGCATGACGATGGTCACAGGACCGAACACTTCTTCTTGGGCGATTTCCGCGCGGCACTCAACATCGCAGAGGACGGTTGGCTCTATGAAATAACCGGATGATTTTTCGTCTGGAGGCGTTTTTCCTCCAGTTAGTATTTTTGCGCCTGCCGCTTTTGCGCAGACCAGCATCGCCAGAATTCGCCGCCGCGATTTCTCGGAAATTACGGGACCAAGCTGCGTCCGCGGATCGCCAGGGTCACCCATCCGGATCGAGGCGGCCTTCGCTCGGAATTTTTCGAGGAACGCCGGGTAAATCGAGCGCTGGACGAGAATGCGCGAACCACACACACAGGTTTGGCCCGCGGCAATAAATGCCGCAAACGCCGAACCGTTTACTGCGCGTTCCAGTTCCATGTCGTCGAAAATAATGACCGCGCCCTTGCCGCCAAGTTCGAGTGTAGTCGCTGCGAAATTCCGTGCGGCCGCCTCACCAATCGCGCGGCCGACATTCGTGCTGCCCGTAAAAACTACTTTTCGTATTTTCGGGTGCGCGGCGAGTGCCGCGCCCGTCACAGCGCCGGCACCATTCACCAAATTGACGACGCCCTTTGGAATTCCGGCGCGATCCAGAAGCTCGACGAGCCGAACGGTCGTAAGCGGCGTCTGCTCGGAGGGCTTGATAACAACGCTGTTGCCCGTTGCAAGCGCGGGCGCAAGACTCTTCGACAGGATCATCAACGGATGATTGAATGAGGTCATCAATGCGACGACGCCGAGCGGCACTCGTTGCGTGTAACACAGGTACGGTCCTTCGACGGGGATCACATCGCTGCGTTGCGTAAGCGCAAGCGCCGCGAAATATCGATAGAACTGCGGAAGGCGCGAGATTTGCGCTCGAGTCTCCGCGATCGGACGCCCATTGTTTAGCGTTTCGAGTTGAAAGAAGCCTTCCAGATCCGCCTCGAACAAATCGGCGAAAACGTTCAGCACTCGCGCGCGTTCCTGGATCGACGCGCCACTCCACTTTCCTTCCTCAAAGGCGCGATGGCCGGCCATCACAGCGCTATCCACATCATTTGCATCCGCGTCCGCCAGCAGCCCGATCACGCCGCCCGTCGCGGGGTTGATTATTTCGAGCGTCTTGCCGCTGGCGGCATCCGTGAATTCGCCGTTGATAAAAAGCTGCGCGTGATACGTCATGGGCTGAGTCTTCATAATTACACCTTAGCGGGATACGGAGAAGCGGCTGCGTCAGACTCCAACTCTTCGAGACGGCGCTTTTTCGGCTCGATTCCAAATACCAGAACGACGCAAATCTGAATGACGAGAAGCCCAATCATCAAACTCAGGACGCCGCCAACGCCGTAGGCCCTGAACAGCGCGACAACTACGAATGGTGTGAGAATCGTCGCGCCGCGTCCAAATGTGTTACAGATTCCCGATGCTCGCAACCGCACTTCGGTCGGAAAAAGTTCCGGAATGTAAATCGCAAACAGAAGCGCGACCAGAACGTAAATCGGAACCGTCAGCAGAAAACCCGTGACCATCAGGATGATCGGACCTTGGACAAACGGATAAATGCTGCCCACCAGGATTGTAAGCAGGGAAGCGCCAATGATGGTTGGCTTCCGTCCCCAGGAATCCGCGGTGAATGCTCCAATGGCCGATCCAATCGGCGCACCGAACGACATCACCAGCGCATAACGAAATGAATTGGCGATGCTGAGCCCTTCCTGCACGAAAAATGTCGGCAGCCAGGTTACGAATCCGTAGATCAATGTGTTGATGACAATTAAAGTGACGCATCCCACGATCATTCGCGGAAAGAGCACGGAGTTCAGCAGCGAACCAAGATTTCGCGAGTGCGGCACGGCCGACGCAGACGCTGGTGGCGGAAGAGGCGCGCCGCCGGACACGGACTCGCGTTCAATGGCCTGCAAGATCGTATTTGCTTCATCGTTCCGGCCAACCGACTCCAGCCAGCGCGGCGATTCCGGCAGCGCCTTCCGCAAATACCAGACCACCAGCGCGCCCAACCCTCCTATGATGAACATCGCGCGCCAGCCAAATCTCGGAATGATGAGCGTTCCCACGAGTCCAGCCGCAGGCAAGCCGGTCACAACAAATACTGACATGCCTCCCAACCATTTGCCTCGCGCCTGCGGCGGAATAAATTCCGTCAGCGTCGAATATCCAACAACGTTTTCGGCCCCAAGCCCCACTCCGATAATAAAGCGCAGCAAAATCAGCACGCCCATGGAGGGAGCGAATGCGGCGGCAATGGATGCGAGTCCGAAAATTGCGAGATTGGCCTGGTACGTAAACCGCCGCCCGTATTTGTCGCCGAGAAATCCCGTCAGAAACGATCCCAGCATCATTCCGAGGAAAGTAGCGGAAACAAATTGAGCGTTCTGGCTCATCGTGGAAAATCCACTCTTGAGCGTCGCGCCCAGAACGGTTGCCACTATGTAAATGTCGAACC
>JAOAPW010000223.1 GCA_025463105.1 Candidatus Acidiferrum typicum
GCTGTTCGTGCTGAAACGATGGCGGGCTGCAGTTCGGAGCCACGCTTCGTCCAATACACTCGCTCTTCAAGAGAGGGGCCGAGGGGCAAACAATGGAATACGCAATCGATGCGACGGGACCCAATGAAAACTTCGCGGTCAATTGCCGCGGGGTAACGAAAACATACGGAACAGGCGACGCGCGCGTGATGGCGCTGCGCGGCATTGACCTTGACGTACGCCGCGGAGAGCTGCTCATGCTGGTCGGACCATCAGGATGCGGGAAGACCACCTTGATCTCCATCATTGCCGCAATCCTGGAGCAAGATTCCGGCGATTGTGACGTACTGGGCCGGGACGTGAAAGGAATGGTCCCGAACGAGAAGACACGCTTCCGCGGCGAGTCGATCGGATTCGTGTTTCAACTTTTCAATCTACTGCCCGCCCTCAATGCCGTTGAAAACGTAGCTATTCCACTGCTGATTAACGGCATACCACGCGGGAACGCCGAAGCTCGCGCGAAACAGGCGCTCGAAGCGGTCAATCTTGGCGCGCGCCTTGACGCGCTTCCGGGGAAGCTCAGCGGCGGCCAGCAGCAACGTGTGGCGATTGCCCGTGCACTGGTACATGAACCGAAGCTAATCGTTTGCGACGAGCCGACCAGCAACCTCGACCATGAGACCGGGCGCAGCGTGATGAACATTCTCCGCGACGTGGCGAAAAGCCCCGACCGAACACTCATCGTGGTCACGCACGACCCACGCATTTTCGAGTTTGCCGATCGCATAGCACACATGGATGACGGAAAGATTATCGACGTTGTCGATGGCAAAAATAAGGAGCGTCTACAATGATCCGCAAGTATTTGCTGCCATTCCTGGCGATCGTTGGCCTGGGTGCCGCCATTTTCATGGTCATTCAGGGCAATCGGGCTGTGTCAGTGGTCCAGCCAGTAGTCCAATCCGCGCAAGCGCCGTTTACCTCCAGCATCTTCGGCCCAGGGATCGTGGAGGCCAGCAGCGAAAACATCGCGATCGGCACTCCGGTTTCAGGGATTGTCACGGCCATCTATGTCAGGTGGGGTGACAGGATGAAGGCCGGAGCGCCGCTCTTCAAAGTTGACACTCGCGATCTCGAGGCTCAACTGCTCCCGGCGAATGCCAAAGTTAAAGAGATGGAAGCTCAGTTATTGCCGGCAACGGCCAAAGTGAACGAGGCCGAGGCAACGGCGGCGAAAGCGGAGAATCGGTTGAAGGTTGGCGAGGGATTAGAACCCGGTGTGTCCATCAGCGCCGAGGAAATGTCGAACAGGCGATTCGATGCCGGGATTAATAAGGCGACGGTTGCCTCGGCTCAAGCGCAAGTCGAGCAAGTCAAATCCCAGATTGCATCAGCCAAGGCACAGGTCGAACAGCTTCAGCGCGAAATCGAAGTTCGCACAATTCGGGCCCCGATTTCCGGCCGTATCCTCCAAATGAAAACGCGCCTGGGCGAGTACGCGCAAAGCGGCGTTCTCAGCACGCCTTTGATGCTGCTCGGGGACGATACCAGTCTCCACGTGCGTGTAGACATTGATGAAAACGATGCCTGGAAGTTTCGGCCATGCGCTCCCGCGGTGGCATCGGTGCGCGGAAATCCGGATATTAAAACTTCCTTGCAGTACGTTCGAACCGATCCTGATGTGGTCCCTAAGGTGTTGCTCACCGGCGATACCACGCAGCGAACTGATACCAGAGTTCTTCAAGTCGTCTACAGCTTCGATCCGAAATCACTGCCTCTCTATGTCGGCCAACAAATGGATGTCTTCATCGAAGCCGCGGGGAGTAACACCGCAGCACAACCGAAGCAAGCGACTGGTTCCTGCAAGGACGTAAGCGAGAGGAAACCATAATGCTGAACGTCGCGATGAAAATGCTCAAGGGGGACCGCGCGAAGTACATCGGATTGCTTTTCGGAATCACCTTCACGTCGTTTCTGGTCACGTTCGCAGGGTCGTATTTCTGCGGTTTTTTGACGCGTGGATTTGCGCTTATCTCTGAGAATCCCGCTGCGGATGTGTGGGTGATGGATCCCGCGGTGGACTCTGCAGAGGTGACTACAAATTTGCCCGATTCGGTGCTGTCCCGCGTCCGCAGCGTCGAAGGAGTGTTGTTCGCTGCGCCGCTGGCGCTGGCCACGGCTGATGCGCGATTCCCAAATGGGCGATTTCAGTCCTTTCAACTTATTTGTGTGGACGATGCCACTCTTTCGGGCCTTCCGTCTCTGCAGGGCGGCGTGTCCCCGACCATGCTGCGCACTCCCGACGCGGTAGCGATCGATGCGGGTGGCACCGACGGAAAACTCGAGACTCCGACGATGGCTGGTGACCAATGGCCCTTTGCGCAGCCACACTTGAACGTGCCGACACGTGAGTTGGCCGCGGGGGACGAACTTCTGGTGAATGATCATCGCGTCATGGTCAGGGGCCGTACGAATGCGCTGCCTAGATATCCGCCGAGGCCGCTGATGTATACCACCCTTTCCAACGCCAAGCGAATTCTGCTGCCGGAGCGGCACCTGCTGACTTTCGTTCTGGCCAAAGCTGCGCCGGGGGTATCTCCGCGCGAATTAGCCGCGCGTATTCAGGCGCAGACGGGCCTGAGAGCGCGCTCTTCGGACGATTTCATCTATGACACCGTTTACTGGTACCTGGTCAATTCCGAAGACGTGGGCGATATGGCCTCCATGATCTCCATCGCCATGTTCGTGGGATTCGGCGTCACTGGAGTGATGTTGTACATGTTCACCAGAGAAGCGTTGAAACAGTACGCCGTACTCAAGGCCATGGGAGCGAATTCGCGAATGCTACTCTCCATGATCTTTGTCCAGACTGGTCTCTGCGCGCTGCTGGGCACGGGGCTCGGGCTGGGGTTGTGTGCGATCGTCGGCCAGCTCGCGATTTGGGAGTTCGACTACCCATTTCGAATGATGTGGTTCACGCCGGTCATCGGCGGCCTGTCGGTCTTACTCGTCAGCCTCGTGGCCGCGGCGATCAGTGCTCGGCCGGTGCTGAAGCTTGAGCCCGGAGTGGTGTTCGGGGGCCGCTAGGGCTTGTGAATCGTACGAATTTAGAAGGAGAGATTC
>JAOAPW010000251.1 GCA_025463105.1 Candidatus Acidiferrum typicum
GTTGTCATGATTTATGCAGGAAAGTTTACCCGGGCCGGATCGATTATTTCAAACGCTTTGCTCGACAGCCACACCGTTTGTCCGCTCTTTCTCCAATTTCGTGAGCAGCCTGGCGAGTTGGCGAAAGTAACGCAGCTTAGTGTTTGGCCCGAGGGCATTTTTTCCGCTCGTCGAAGGGAGAACGAAAACCAGCGCGCCGTAGAGGCGCTGCTTTTGTAGTCCAAGCTCGCATGGCCGTTGCGAAAAATTCTCATAGGCCGTCTTGCCGTTGAAAGCGATCACTTGAGGGGCATACTGCTCGAGCTTTTGCGCCAGCAGGATGCGGCCTTCGGCGAATTCCTCGCGACGCAATTCCTCGACCCCACGCGTCGGCCGCTTCACCAGATCGGTCAGTCCGATTCCGAATTCGATCATACGCTTGTCATCACGATGGTCCAGAAGTTCCGGCAAAATCCCGGATTCGTGAAGCAGTGGCCAGAATTCATTTCCACGTCCAGCGTAATAATGCCCAACACGAGCCGAGCGGTCCCCGGGATTACACCCCACGATCACAAGTTTCATACCGCTGCGAAGATGGTCCGGCAGAGTTCGCATTTTATACCCGGTTCATCCGGGCGCCCCCGACTTTCTATTCGTTGTCCAGCTCACGCGCATCAAATTCCCGGGTTCACTGTTGCGACTCTCGATGATCGAGTTCCCCCAAACTTTTACAGAAGGCTTCGCAGTGGCGCGTTCTCCGACCCCGCATCGCGCCCAAATCATAGAGTCTGTTCCCAAGGAACCACGCACGTAAAGTTTATGGCCAGATTGTACCACTTGTAATTCAATTCTTGCGGCAGATCCAACTCGATTGCGCCATTGGTCATCCCCCGCCCTGCTTCGAAACCTCTGGGGAACGCGTTTCTTATCCTTGTAAGAACGCGATCATCCTGGAATTACCTCCCCGCGATCGGGCGCACCTGTATGAAAAATCTCTGAATCCTGGAGGCACTCGCCAGCATCCGAACTAGGAGAAGAACCTGCTATTGGACAAGGTCGACGAAGAATATGGTACCCTGCCAGATGAGCGTAACCAGTTACCCGAAGTTGACGCTCGGGGTACAAAGATTTGTGAGCGCCACAGAACCAAAACCGCTGGCTTCCACCGTCGTCCGCGATGACGAAGCGCAACTGGTGTCTGCAGCCAAGGCCGGGGACGTTTCCGCCTTTGAAGAGCTGGTGAACCGCTACGAACGAAAGATTTTCCGCCTGGGAATGAACATCACTCAAAACCGCGAAGACGCCGAAGATGTGATGCAGGACGCGTTCCTGAAATCCTATCAGAACCTGGACCGCTTCCAGGGTGACTCGCGATTTTACACCTGGCTGGTGCGCATCGCCGTCAACGAAGCGCTGATGAAGCTGCGCAAGCGGCGTCCCAATCAGGTATCGCTCGATGAGCCGCTGACTGATGGGGAAGATCCCATCTTCCGCGAAATCGAGGACTGGGGCCCCTCGCCCGAAAAAAAGTTTGCACAGACTGAACTGAATGAAATTCTCACGCAAGTGATCGGCGAACTCGATCCGATATTCCGCGTTGTATTTTTGCTGCGCGACGTCGAAGGAATTTCGACCGAAGAAACCGCGCAAATCCTCGGTATCTCGGTTCCGGCAGTTAAGTCGCGGCTATTACGGGCGCGGCTGAAACTCCGCCAGCGATTAAACAAGCATTTTCGACGGAGTGAAACGCAGTGAACTGCAAGAAAGTAATACTCGAACTTACCAGCTATCTCGATGGAGTCCTCGAGTCCGGCGTCCGAATCGATCTCGAAGAGCATCTCGCCCGATGTACCGATTGCCGTATCGTCGTTGACACCACGCGCAAAACCATCCAAATTTTTTGCAACTCGGAACCCGTCCCTCTGCCCGATGATGTCCGGACCCGCCTCCATACTGCCCTGCTCGACCGCTTCCGCCGGAATTCAAAGACTACCTGACTCCTATTGACGCATCGGCACACTTCCCAGGCACTATCAATGAATAGTGTAGAATATCGGATTGCGATTCAGGCCCTGTAAGCCTGCCGCATTGCTGAGGACACATGGCTCCAACGATTCAAACCATTGGTATTTCCAATGGAGGCGGAGATTGCCCGGGGCTCAATGCCGTTATTCGCGGCGCTGTTCGTGCGTCCATCCTGGGACACGGCTGGCGAGTCGTCGGCATAAACGACGGCTTCGACGGGCTGATCTGGACGGATCGCACGGTGCCCTTGACCGTCGAATCGATTGCGGGGATTCTTCCGCGTGGCGGCACGATCCTTGGCACGACAAATCGCGGCAACCCATTTCATTACGACATCGAGGAGAACGGGAAGAAAGTCACCCACGACTACTCGCATATCTGTTGTGAAAATATGCGCAAGTTGGAGCTGGATGCGCTGATCGCTATCGGCGGTGACGGCACTCTCACGATCGCGCGCGACCTCGGTAAATTGGGCATCCCCATCGTGGGCGTGCCGAAGACCATTGATAACGATCTCTCCGCCACGGAAGTCACTTTCGGGTTCGATACAGCGCTGCACGTCGCCACGGATGCGATCGACCGGCTGCATACCACGGCTGAATCGCACGGCCGTGTGATGGTGATCGAAGTGATGGGACGGGACGCCGGCTGGATTGCTTTGCACTCGGGAATTGCCGGGGGCGCCGACGTCATCCTGCTGCCGGAGATTCCCTTCACCATCGAAACCGTATGCGAGTATCTTCGCAAGCGTGCCGCGACCGGGAAAAAATTCTCCATGGTTGTCGTCGCCGAAGGAGTGAAGTTGCCGCCGCTGGATCCCTTCGGCAAACCCTTTCCCGCGCCGCGTCCCGGCCAGGTGGGATTTCTGATCGGCGATGCAATTCACACGCTCCTGAAAAAGGACGTGCGCGTTACCGTGCTCGGCCACATTCAGCGCGGCGGTTCGCCCAGCCCATTCGATCGTATCCTCGCCACGCGTTTTGGCGTTGAAGCGGTGGAACTGATTGCGCGCGGCGAGTTTGGCCGCATGGTCTGCCTGCGGGCCGGCGAAATTGAATCCGTTTCGCTCGACGAGGCCGTCGGGGAAACGCGGCTGGTAGATCCTAAAAGCACCATGATTCGTACCGCGAGAGCGATCGGCATGAATTTCGGAGATTACGCATAAATGTTCCGGCGCATCCTTCGCATGCGTGGGATCATTCCTGGCATTCTGATATTGGCCGCAATCAGCTACTGGCGGCTGCATTCGGGTCCTCCGAAAGCGCTGGGAATCGGATATGTGTCCGACCGTGACGTCCCCATGTGGAATACTCTCGCGCAAGTGCGCCAGCGCGTCGGGGATCTGCATTACGGCGAGCGTGTAGAGATCATGCGTCAGGAAGGCACGACGGCGCAAGTACGCACGGCTTCCGGTGCACTTGGATGGCTTTTGGATTCTCGCGACCTGATGGATCCGTCGCTCTGGGAACAGAGCACGGCGCTTCTTGCGCGAGCACGGGCGATGCCGGTGCAGGCTCGCGGGCAGACTAAAACCGTGAGCAATGTGCGCATCGAGCCGGGCCGCAACGGCAAGCGCATTTTCCAGTTTCCGCGTGGAACGCAAGTCGTCGTATTGGACCGGACTGTCGCCGATGCGCCGCAGTCAAACGAAGATACTTCTACCGGCGACAAAGCTGCAGGCGCCGAAGAACCAAAAGCCAAACAAGAAGATTGGCTGCTTGTGCTGCGCGGCGGCGGATCCTCGACTACAACAACCGCGCCTGTACCCGAAGCGAGTCCCAACGGCGCAGGAGGCCGCGCTTCCGCGGGTCCTGTCAGTGGAGGTCCAACCGTCGCGCAATCCGAATCTCCCGGAGCAATTTTGGCTGCACCGCCAATTGCCGGTTGGGTGTTATCACGTTTCATCGAGCCCGATCTTCCGGGTCCTGTGCGTGACTACGCCAGTTCCTCTGATTTGCATGTCGTAGCCTGGTTCGAATTGAATCGCGTGCCCGACGGCTCCGGAGGACAAGTGCCGCAATATCTCGTCGCCGGGTCGCACGGTGGCGAGGGCCAGGTTTGCGATTTTACGATGCTCCGCGTGTACAGCTGGAGCACCACTCGCAAGCGATACGAAACCGCGTACGTCGAAAGCAATCTCTGCGGCCATCTCCCGATCCAAGTGTCCAGCGGCGCTGCGGGTCCCGAATTCCACTTTGCGGAAGGCGGAGGAAATGGCGCGGAAAGAGATTACGTGATGCGCCAGACCGTCGTTCGCCGCGTCACTAGCAAATCTCCCGGCACGTCACCAAGCCGCCGGTGATCCCGGCAGCGGCAACCTGGCTCCTTACTGAAGATCCTCAATGGAACAAACGATGACGAACTCCGCGAGCGGTTTGCATGCCAAGGTCCGCGTGTTTTTCTCGTCTCCATGGGCAATGGCCAGCGTCGCGCTGGCTCTTCGCCTGATCGTGATGGTATTTGCTTACACGATTCAACTCGATCCGTCTCAGGACCATTGGGTCTTCGGCTGGGAAACCGGCAGAGTCGCCCGATCGATTGCCACGGGCCATGGGTTCAGTTCTCCTTATTCGGAGCCGACCGGGCCGACGGCGCTGATACCCCCCGTCTACACATACCTCGTTGCCGGCGTTTTCAAAATCTTTGGTGTGTATACAACCGCTTCGGCTCTGGTGATTTTGAGCTTGAACAACCTGTTCTCTTCTTTAACGTGCGTGCCCGTGTATTTAATCGCGCGCAGGATCTTTGGAATTCGCGTGGCGGTCTTGGCAGGATGGTTTTGGGCATTTTTTCCGTACTCCATCGCTCTTTCAAATGTGGTGGTTTGGGAAACCAGCCTCACTACGCTGTTACTCACCGTGCTGGTTTTATTTACTCTGAGGCTCGAACACTCAAAAAGCCTCGGCGCGTGGATTGGGTATGGATTGTTGTGGGGGGCGTCGGCTCTCGCCAGCCCAGTCATTCTTTCGACTTTGCCTTTCCTGGGAGCATGGGTTTGGTTTCGCCAATGGAAACGCGGAAGTAATTGCACGGGCGTCGCCATCGCCGCGTCCGCGGCATTTCTACTCGTAGTGGGTCCATGGATTTGGCGGTGCAGCCAAACTTACGGAAGGTTCGTGGCTTTCCGCGGTAATTTCGGCCTGGAAGTTCTAGTGGGAAACAGCAGTGACACGAGCAACCCCGCGAATTCGAACGTTCTCCCCGGATACAACAAATCTGAATTGGAGGAGATGCAGCGGGTCGGCGAACCCGCCTACATGGCCGAAAAACAGCGCCAGGCCAGCGAACTCGTAGCGCATGATCGGCTTCGCTACGCAGGATTGACTTTGCGACGGGTCCTGCACACGTGGACCGGCTTGTGGGAATTTCCTCCGCGGTGGAAATTGGATGAGTCAGGCATCCCGAATATTCTCATGTACACCTTTATTTCGGTGATGGCTTTTGCGGGCCTGATCTTGGCGATTCGCGACGGCCGGGAGGAGGCAGTTCCGCTGGCTTTTCTTCCCATTTTTTTGCCCGCCACTTATTATCTGACGCATTCGGATATGGGCTTTCGCCATCCGATCGATCCCGTCCTTGTGATTTTCGCGGCTTACGCGGTGGATTCCATTGTCGCCGGCAAGCAGCAGCAAAGCCCGCTCGTGCATCCTATTTTCGGTTAGCGCTACGGCAGCTTACGGAATTTTCTGTAAACCGCCGGGATAAATGGCACTCGCCCAATGAGAAATAAGGTTAAAATGTGCGCGGTGCCATGGTGCGCGTTACTCGTAAACAAATGTTCTTAACTCGAGCCGGCGAAATCAAAGCAAGGACTTCTCACGGGATCAGAGGACGATGAAACTATCAGTGATATCGCCCACGTTGAACGAAGCCGAAAACATTCCTCATCTTGTCGAACAACTTGGGCGCGCGTTGGTTGGCATCGATTACGAAATCCTCATTGTAGACGACGACTCTCCCGATCAAACCTGGTCGATTGCGGATAAAATTTCTCTGACCAACCCCAGAGTGCGGGTCATTCGCAGAACGCAAAATCGCGGTCTGGGAATGGCGGTAATCGACGGTTTCTCCCACGCCGGCGGAGATGCGCTCGCGTGCATCGACGCGGATTTGCAGCACGATCCCTCGATTCTCCCCAGAATGGTCGAGGAATTACTCCGTGGCTCTGATGTCGTGGTTGGCAGCCGCTATGTAGAAGGCGGAAGCGCGGGAAAATGGGATCGCGTGCGGCGGCTGCAATCCTGGTTCGCGACAAAATCGGCGCAGTTTCTTCTCGGTATCGATTTAAAAGATCCCATGTCCGGCTATTTTTTGGTTTGGCGCAAGGACTTCTCCGAGGTAAAAGACCAATTAGACGGAAGAGGGTTCAAAATTCTTCTGGAACTCCTTACGCGAATTCGAGGGTCCAGCGTCAAGGAAGTCCCTTATACTTTCCGTCCCCGAACCAACGGCAAATCGAAACTTACGGGCAAGATCGTGTATCGGTACGCCCAACAATTGTGGCGATTGTGCAGCTCGAGCCGGCATCTTCCGGTCCGATTTTTTAAATATGCGGTGGTCGGCGGGACCGGTATTTTTGTCAATCTCGCCGTGATGGCTTTGTTGCTCACCCAAACAAACCTGCATGGATGGCGGGTCTCGGCCCTTGCAAGCTTGGCGGCCAATTTTCAAAACTATCTCCTGAATAATTCCTGGACGTTCGCAGACCGCTCGCACAAAGGATTCCGGAAACTGGAGGGCTATTTTTCCTATTTACTTGTGTCTGCCGCCGGCTTGGGAGTCGCCACGGGACTCTACGCCGGATTCGTCCGGTTGCTGGCTCACGCACCTCTCGCGCAGGCCGGAAGCGGTTCGCGAATTCTTTTCACCCGGCTGGGTTGCCAATTGTTTTCCGTCCTCGCCGGTATATGGACCAATTTTGCATTGAATAAAGTTTTGCCCTGGCCGGAATTTGTCCGCCTCAATCTAGCCGCCGCGAAACAGCGTTCTTATTCCACTCTTCCTTAATGCCACGGTGCGCTTTTCGCTTCTCCTGATCCCCTCGCCGAAAGGCGTCTCGGATGCTCGTGGTATTATTCGGCGGGAGGAATCGGACAATTTCCGAATCTAAATCTTTGCGCCCAGCTCATGCGGATCAGTCTATTTGGCGCCGTGGTTGCGTGATGATTGCCCTGCTTGTCGCGGCGGGTGCCGTTTCGTGTGCGAAGCGGACAGATCCCGCGCCCAAGCCTCCACCGCCGCCACCATTCGAATTTCTCAGCGCCTGGGGAGCCAAAGGAACCGAGCCCGGAAAGCTCGATACGCCCGTCGCATTTGCAGCGGATTCCATGGGAAGAGTGTTTTTCGCGGACCCTGGCTCCAGGTTCGTACACAAATTCGAATCGAACGGGACCCCGCTGCTTTCCTTCGAAGATTCACGCATTACTCATGCGTCTGGAATTGCCGTGGATAGTGGCGGCGCCATTTACGTGGCCGACGCGGAGCGCGGTAACGTCCTGATTTTCTTTCCCGATGGAACATTCCTTCGATCGATACTGATCACGCCACAGCGCCATCTATCAACACCACTCGGCATCAGCGTCGATGACCAGGGCAATTTGTATGTTCCGGATGCGGCAGGTTCGCGGATTATGAAATTCGATGCCCACGGTAGGCAGGTAAAATCATGGAAGGTTCCGCAGAATGCAGCAGTGACCGATGAACGCCCGTTCGCCGTCGCGGCCACGCCGGATGGAACGGCATTCGTGGCATATCCGAAGACGGGCCGCATTGAGAAATATTCATCTGACGGCTCATGGATCACGTCCTGGATTGCGGCGGGAGACGACGCGGCAACGAACAGCGCGCTCACCGGATTTGCCGTGGGAGGACAGTACGTCTTTACATTTAGCCCCGCGCCGCCACGAATTCGTGTCTGGACACTCGATGGCCAACATAAGCTCGATGACAATCTGGGTGGGCGGCTGGACAGCGTGGCGGCGCCGCAGATTGCTGTTACGTCAGGCTCGGAACTTCTAGTACTGGACCCTGCTTCCCCGCGAGTCTACCGGTTTCGAATTCACCTGTAAGTGAAGGAGCGAAAATGACGTTGTTGTTGACGGAATCCGATGTTCGCGACCTGCTGACGATGCCGACGGCGCTCGAAGCCGTGGAAGAATCGCTGCGCCAGCAAGGAAATGGCGAGTTGTCGCTTCATCCGCGACGGCGGCTGAGATTGCCTGATAACGCGCTGCTGCATTACATGGCGGCAGGCGATCCTGTTCACGGCTTCATTGGAATGAAGATTTACACCAGCGTGCGCGGCGCGGTGCGCTTCGTGGTGCCGCTATTTCGATCGGCGACGGGCGAAATGGCAGCGCTCATTGAAGCCGATGCCCTTGGCCAAATCCGGACGGGTGCCGCTACGGGCGTAGCCACAAAATATCTCGCCAATGCAAATGCGCGCACCGCCGGCATTATTGGCACGGGCTATCAAGCGCGAACTCAACTGGAGGCTGTCGCGGGCGTGCGTCCTCTCGAGAAAGTACGCGCATTCGGACGCGACCCCGAGCGACGCGCCAAATTCTGCCGGGAGATGAGCGCACGAATCGGCGTCGAAGTCGAGCCGGTCGATTCGGGAGAGGTAGCCGTCCGCGGCGCGGATATCGTGATTACCGCGACGTCCGCGACGAAAATAGTTCTCGAAGGGCCTTGGATGTCCCCGGGAGTTCACGTCAACGCGATTGGCGCGAATTGGGCGCAGAAGCGCGAACTCGACGACGCCGCCGTGAACCGCGCTGACGTCATCGTCGTGGATTCAATCGAGCAGGCCAGGATGGAATCGGGTGATTTGATTCTGTCGTTCGGAAATAACTCGTCCCGTTGGGATGCGGTGCGCGAGCTTGGCGGAATCGTCGCCGGAAAAACTCCAGGGAGAACGGCTGCAAATCAAATCACGCTTTTCAAGTCCAACGGAATCGCTACCTGGGACGTTGCCGTGGCGGTGCGCGTTTATGAATTAGCGGTCGCACGAGGCATTGGCCAATCCATACCGCTCTGGGAATCTCCAAAAACATCGTAGCTATTGCATCTCAGGAATCGAAATGCGAGACAGGAATCGGCGTTCTGGTAGAATTGCGCGCGACAAGGGAGCATAAAGAACATGCAATTTCTCGAAAAATTGAAGCCGTTGGGGCTGCTCGCGTTGCGCATGGCGCTGGCAGCTACCTTCATCTACAACGGCTATCCCAAGCTGGCCGAACCTGCACGATGGCTGAAGGCATTTCCAAACATGGGTTTTCCCAGCTATTTTGCATATATATCCGGAATCCTTGACGTCTTTGGTGGAGCTCTTCTGGGCCTTGGATTGTTCACACGCGGCGCCGCATTACTGCTGGCGATTGAAATGGGGCTGGTGGTGGGCCGAACGAAACTCCCAACGGTGGGAATCTATGGCTTTGCGCAATATGAGTTTCAGTTGGTCTTGTGCGCTGCGGCTTTCGCACTGATGACGACGGGAGCCGGCATGATTTCACTCGACGCCTTTACGTTTGAATCCCGGCGAAAGTCGCCAAAGAAATCAAGGTCCAAGGATTAAGATAAATTTCATTGTCCGCTCTAGTGAGCGGGTGATGCAGGCCCCATTCCAGCCGCAGCGGGACTCACCATTTGAGAGTACGGCGCCGGAGCCACGGGCAGGATTACCCATGCCACTATATAAAACAGAATCCCTGGCACGAATCCGCTGGCGATTGTGATCAACGTCATCGCGATACGCATAATTCCGGAATCGACTCCAAAATATTCCGCCAGTCCTCCGCATACGCCGGCTATTTTTGAATCGGTTGACGATCGCATCAAACGCTTGGGGCCAAGCCGATTGGCGGCGGCCGCTTCCGCCTGACGCGCTCCGCAATACGAGCAGAAATTCGAGTACTCCACAATTTCTTTTTGGCAGTTTGGGCAAGTCATGGCAGTCCTCCCTATAAGAACTTTAGTGCCTCAAGGACCATCCTGGCTTTAAATCTACTCGCAATTATGCAAGAAGGTAAGGAAAAGTTTAAATTTGGCGAGTAGCACAGGCTTCAGCCTGTGTGCGTTTGAATTGGCATGTGCTCTGTGTCACGCGGCAAAATAAAGTCAAACCCACACAGGCTGAAGCCTGTGCTACAAAACCCACTTCACACTATGACCGGCGGAGCACCATGCAACCGGCGATGATGTCGTGCAAGGCCTGCTTCTTCTCGGTAAATGCCGCGGGGATATAGCCAATCCAGAAGGTCATTTCGGAGATCATCCTGCCAACGTTATGAAACGTCGCACGCGAAAATGTGATCCGGCGCCCGGAAAGATCAGTCACGTAAAGTCGAAGTAGTTTTTTTCCGGGCGTAGCCTGCCACGAGGATGATTCAAAGCCGGCGTAGTAAATCCACATCAGAAGTAACAGCAGAAGAAATCCTTCCGGTGTCGGATGAGGAATGTACATAAGGAATTCCTGAAATGTCGCAGGAGGGACATTCTGTGTATTCGGGTCCTGCAAAATCAAAAACGCCGCAGGCCGAAAAGAAGCAATAACTCCGAAGAGGGAAGATAAAATCACTCTGTCAATCAAGGATGAAACCGCCCGCAGCCAAAATCCTGCATAGGTGGGACGCAGTTGTGGCAGAGCAAACTGCTGTTGGGGTACGGAAATCTTTTCAACAAAGGGAGGTCCCACTGGAACATGCACAGGCCCAATTTGAGCAACGCTCAGAGGCGTTC
>JAOAPW010000256.1 GCA_025463105.1 Candidatus Acidiferrum typicum
GGTTGGTGCCATAGGATTCTCCTTCTCAGCCAATACTAACTCCGAACAGCGTCACCCAATACTGCACGGATTGCAGTGCGAATCCGATCAGGATCAAAACAACTCCGATGACGCCCATGCGCTTTGCCGGCATATTTTCCGCGGTCCATTCGATCATTGGCATGCAAAAGGTCACGATCGCCGTGATCGCACCGATCAATAATCCCACTTCCAAACCGAACGCCATTGCCCCCTCACGCCGGTGCCCCACCAACGCACTGACGTATCCGGCGATCGCATAACCAACAGTCCGATTCAACACGGCCAGGAATAGACGCTTCGTCATGCGTGGCCGGGGCGACGGTGCATAGTCGACCGATGGCCGGACTCCGGCTCGATAACCGATTACCTGCCCGATCGTACTCAGAGCACCAAATGTGATTCCAAATTTTGCCCCGAACAAGAATGAGGCGCCTAAAGCGTAGCCGCATCCTCGGATGGCACTCATGGTCACGTCATACCAGAACCCAGGTTTTGGCCTTTTCTGAGCAACTCGAGAAAGCTCCCAACCGAAGGCGATGCCATGGGTCACGCCAGTCGCCAGCCCGAACACAGGCCCGAGGGCGATACCGTACCCCACTCCGAAAATTATGCCGTATGTAACACCTCTCGTCAGAGTCCGAAGCGGTCCGTGTTCCCCACCCAGAAGGTCGTAAGCGAGGTACAGCGATCCGAGCACGTTAAGCGAGCTTCCGACAATGCTGACGATTGCGAGCGCGTGTCTGTCGATCATTATCTGTCGATCATTAATTGATACCGATAGACTGGCCGTTTTCTTCTGTAGACGACAAAATCAGAGTCCGCATATTATGCCAAAGACAATCAGGTTATATCGTTGGAATAGTCCCGCCATCGATGACGTACTCTGTGCCAGTGATCGATGCGGCGCGGGGTGAGGCGAGGAAGGCGACAAGCTCCGCCACTTCGCTCGGCTGAGCGGGTCGTCCAATCGGGATGCCGCCGAGCGAGTCCATCAAGGCTTGGCGAGCGCCATCGTAGTCAGTGCCCTTGCTGGCAGCCAACTCTTTGACCAGGCCCACCGAGGCGTCTGTCTCAACCCAGCCGGGAGAAACCCGGATCACGCGAATACCTTTCGGGCTCACCTCTTTGGAAAGACCCTTGCTATAGTTCGCGAGCGCGGCCTTCGCTGCGGCGTAGGCGATGGTAGCTTCAGGCAATGGCAGGACACTCTGGATCGAGGTGACATGGATAATTACGCCAGACCCTTGCTCGATCATCGACGGCAAAAGTGCCCGATCCAGCGGGACTGCGGGAAACAGATTCAGGTCGAGAGCGCGGTGCCACTCGCTATCGGTGAGCACCGCGAAGCCACCGGCAGGTGCTGACGAGCCGCCCACAACATGGACGATGATGTCGATGCCGCCAAGGCGCTTCAAAACGGCGTCGGCCACCACCCAGCAGCCTTCAGCGGTGGTAATATCCGCAGCTACGAATAAATCCCCATCGGCAAGATCCGATGGCCGCCCACGCGAAGTACTGAGGAGCTTCGCACCACCGTTGCGCAACCTCGCCGCCACTGCTTGGCCAATCCCTTTCGTGCCGCCCGTTACGAGAACGCGCTTGCCGGCAAACTCGTGAGGATCGGCCTTAAATTCATTTGCAGCCATCAAAATATCTCCCCTCAATTTCAATGTTTCCCGTTGTTTTCACAGCATTCCCGGGCGCTACCCGGAGCCCGCAGTTACGAAGACACCTCGAGAAGAATAAGGGACATGTCATCAGCGGCGGGCCCCTTGCGCCATGCGGCCACCTGGTCGAGAATTTGCTGCTTCATCGCGGGAAGCGGTAAGTTTGACGCTTCATGCGCAATCCTCGCGAGCCCCTTAACGCCAAGCATCTCGCCGCGTGAATTGAAATTTTCCGTGAATCCGTCAGTGTAAAGCATGACCCGGTCACCGGCTGCCAATGCTATCTGGACGGTTGCATCCGCTCCGACGGCATCGGGAAAACATCCCAGGATTGTGCTCGCGGACTCCAGGAACCGCGGCGCATGCCCCGCACGAAGGATCATGGCCGGGGGATGGCCGGCAGCAGAGAATTCCAGGGAACGGCCGTCGCGACTGAGCCTTGCGGCGGCCAGCGTAAAATACATAAAAAAACTTCCCAGGTTATGCATCACGAATCGGTTGAGCTGATGCAACATCGGCGTCAGCGCCGAACCGCCCTCGATCAATGAAACGGTCTCCGTGTAGATTCTGTTCGCTACCAGCGCCGAGCCGATACCGTGCCCCGAAACATCGCAAACTAACAACGTAAGAAAATCATCGCCGGGTGTGACCAATCCAAAATCTCCCCCGATCGTCCGCGCGGCCTGATAGTACGTCTCCACAGAAGCGGGGCCCCACGCGAGGCCCATGGGAGAAAGACTCTGCTGGACGCGTGCCGCCAGCAGGAGATCTTCTTCCATCACGCGCTCGCGCGCCTGGAGCAATCGGTTTGCCTGCCGCAGTTCCATCTCGGCATTCTTCTGCTCGGCAATATCGGTGCAGGTCACGACCGCAAATAGACGTCCATCCGGGTCTTCGAGTTGTCGTGAGGCGACGACAATCGGCAAACGGCCCCCAGCGGCTTGCGGCAAGTAAAATTCGAATCGAGCTTGGCCTTGCATTCGTCCCAGTTCGATTTGGCTGAGCAGAACGGGAACGTCTTCGGGTGGGAATAAATCTTTGACGTACTGGCCTTCGAGTTCCTCGGCGCTACGTCCGATCATCTCCTGAAATTCGGCGTTGGAATAGACGATTCGTGGACATTCGTCGGTAATGATGACGCCCTGGTTCAGTGTTTCGAGAACGTCTCGGACTTGTGCGACCCAATCAGGCTGAACTTCGCTCAATGGAATCCTCTTTGCGAATTGCGCCGGTCATCTCGGAAAGCCGACTGGGTTTGTTCGGGATTCGGATACACCCTCTCGCTACTTCCTGGAGCGTGCAACAAAATATTCGTTTAAGCTGGCTGTGGCTTCACTCACCGCGCGTTGCGCATTTTGATCAAGCGCGGCGGCCACAGCCGGGACGCCTTTGCCGTTCACAGGCTCATCGTGCGAATAATCGTGTGTCCACACAATGGCGCCAGTCTTGATCTCTCGTAACTCAAGTTCCATATTCACGCGGGCCGCAAGTGTGCTGCCGGAAATTTCCTTGAAATCATACAGATTCCCTTGCAGCAGAAAGTCGCCATGAGCGCTGCTGCTCATCATGGAGACTGTGCTGAACCGGCGCGAAACACGCAGAGAACGCCACAACAGTTCGCGCATCATTTCCGCCGGAGGTTCCGCCCAGCGGTGCGCCTGGTATGTTCCCATTTCCTCATTGCCGGTCGCATACACGAGCCGGTCATCCCGGTACAGATGCGACGACCTTAGCGGACCCACCAACACGGTTACCGGAAGTGGATCACCCGCAGCGGTGGAATTCGACTGGGCGGGAGCCGAAAGCTGGTAGAACTTGCTCTCTGGCCCTGTACTGCATCCGCAAACTGCCAACGCGAGGATGATCACGCCGGTTGTCGTCCGCATCGTGAAACCTCCCTCCTTCTGTTTCGAACGCCACCTCAGACTCATCGAGCGCCGCCCGGCTTGTGCTCCGATTTTGGGCTTGCACGTAACAACAGGTACGGTCTTGCCTTGAGCGTGTCCGTCAATTCCTTGAGGTTCTCCGAGACATGTCTGAAGTTATCCACAACTTCATCGATATCGTCGGCATTCACATCGACCGTCTGATCGAGCCGCCCCGTCAGACTCGTCAACGTGCCCAGCGACTGGCGCAGTTCAAGGATGGCCTGATGAAGATCCGGCCTGTTCTCGCCAATCACCGCATCGATGTGATCGAGTGTCTGAGTAGCCTGCGCTGACGTCTTCTGAAAGTCGTCCAGCACCGGCTGCAAATGTCCGCTTACTTGATTCAAGTGTTCGAGCGTGGATTTCAGTTGAGGACGATTCTCTTGAATCATTCCGCGTGAATCGGCGAGCGCCGCGGAAAGATTTGCACGATTCTGGTCGCTCAACATGTTATTGACGCGCGCGAGCGTAACTTTCAGCTCGACTGCGCGATCGTTGAGCGTCTTTATCAACTCCTGCGCTTGCGGACTGATCTCTTGAACCTCAGCGAGCACTGAACTGAGGTCGACGTATGCATAGGAAGGCAACAGGGTTCCCGGGGGCGCCAGAGCGGCCTCGGGCGTGCCCGGCATTATCTCCACGTGATTGTCCGCGAGTGGAGTCATGCTCATGATCTTGACGCGACTATCCACCTTGACCGGCAAATCCTCATTAACACTGAAGGTGACGTCAATCAGTGATGGAGTTCGCGAATCGATTTGGATTTTTTCAACACGGCCAATTTTTGGCCCGCCCGAATAACGTACGGCGGTCCCCGGCTCAATCCCGCCGGCAAAGGTAAAAAAGGCGTGATAGCTTTTCACTCGACGACCTGTTACGCCGCTCAGAGCGAAAATTGTGCCCACCAGCAAAGCTGCCGCGACGATCACAAACAAGCCCACCATCGCTTGCTCGCGTTTCCCTGGCTTCATGCCCCTCGCCTCCATCCCGCCATGCGGCCCGCCTTGCGCGTGTTCTCGGTCAGCATCTGCAGATAATCCAACTCCTGCGAGACTTCCGGTTCCGGCACGCGATCCAGGAATTGCCTCACGCGGGGATGCGTGCTGGAGCGCATTTCCTCCGTCGTACCGAACGCCACAATCTGGCCTTTGTCGATCAGCACCATCCGGTCTGCAATCAGAAATGCACTGGCGAGCTCGTGCGTCACGACAATCACCGTCATGTGGAACGCTTTCTTGAGTTGAAGAATCAAGTGATCGATGCCTGCGGCGATGATCGGGTCCAGACCCGCCGACGGCTCATCGAAAAATAAAATTTCCGGATCCATCGCCAGCGCGCGGGCAACCGCGGCGCGCTTTTTCATGCCGCCGCTCAGTTCCGACGGCATGTAGTACTCAAATCCAGCCAAGCCCACCTGATCGAGTTTCAACCGGACGATGATCTCGATCGTGGAATCTTCCAGGTTCGTATGTTCGCGCAACGGCAGCGCCACGTTTTCTCCCACGGTCATGGACCCAAACAACGCGCCGCCTTGAAACGACATGCCAATCTTTTTACGAATTTCGTCCATTTCCGCGCGCGAAATGCTTGCGAGATTTTGTCCCTTCATCCAGATCTGTCCCGCGCTGGGTTTCTCCAAGCCTACCAAAGTGCGCAGCAGCGTGCTCTTCCCGGAGCCCGAGCCGCCCAGGATCACCAGCGTTTGCGCGAGCTCCACGTCAAAATTAATTCCGTGGAGGATCTCCAGCTCTCCATATTGCACGCGAAGATCGCGCACAGAAATCACTGGACCAGCTTGCGCGGATTCTTTTGTGCTCTCAGGCATCCTTGCCTCCGTTACCGGTCGCCGACAAAGAAGAAAAGCGCTGTAAAGACAAGATCGACAGCAATCACCATGAAGATCGAAATAACCACCGCTTGCGTCGTCGAGCGCCCAATTTCCTCGGCTCCTCCGCCCGTGGAAAACCCTTCGTGACATCCCACGGCCGTAATTGTAATGCCAAACATCACGCTCTTGATGAGTCCCGTGCTGATGTCGCGCAAATAAAGCGCGTCGAGCGAACTGCGGATATACCGCACCCATGTGAAATCAGCCTGCGCGACGCCGAAAAGCGAACCACCAAGAATTCCCATCGAGTTCGCCCACATGGTCAAGCACGGCATCATCAGGATCATCGCCAGGAACTTCGGCGTTACCAGGAAATCCACCGGCTCGATCGCCATCGTTTCCAGGGCGTCGATTTCTTCCGTGACGCGCATGGTCCCGATCTCGGCAGCTAATGCGGAGCCGGACCGTCCGATCACGAGAATCGCGGTGATCAATGGACCGAGCTCGCGAGACATCGAGACGGCCACTGCGCTCGCGACGTAGGTCAAGGCCCCCAATTTGCGCAGTTCGTAGGCGCTCTGCAGCGCTAATATCAGTCCGATGAAAAATGTGATCAGCGAAAGAATGGGCAGCGCCCGTACACCCACGTCCATCGCTTGCGAAACGGCGCCCTGCCAGCGCGGATGCTTTCCCTGAAAAGGGCCCACAAACGCGTAATACGAAGCCCGCGTCACCAAAGACGCAAGCGCGCCTACGTACGCCAGACAATTTGTTACCGTGTCTCCGACTTGTGCGACGAACTCCATCATGACGGGCGCAGCGCAGTACGGCGTTCGTCCCGGAACGCTAGGCTTGCAAGGCCAACTCCTCGGTATCGTAAATCTCAAACATCTTCAGCAACCTCGACAGTTGCAAAACTTCATGCGCGATCGGACTCAGACCAAACAAAATCAGACGCGAACCCACGTCCCGCGATGCCTTCAGGCCTTCCACCAGGGACGCCACCGCGGAACTATCGATGTAATTCACGTCATTCAGATTGAGAATTACTCGCGGAGTTCTCTTCTCCCGAAACTCAGACAGCACCATCCGGCGAACTTCGGTTGAATGCGCCAGATCGATGTCACCTGAAATGTCCAAGATCGCGGTCTTGTCGAATCGGCGCGTTGAGATTTGCATCGCTCAATGTCCTTTCACAATCTTCGTCTCTATTTTCGCATTGGGCAGATACTTCACCAGGCGCAGCTGGTTCCTCTGGGCATGACTGGTGTACTGCATGACGTCCACGGCGTCTTCAATGAAATGCACCCCCAGGCCCCCGGGCCGAACATCATCCA
>JAOAPW010000294.1 GCA_025463105.1 Candidatus Acidiferrum typicum
ATAATGAAAAATCGAGTTGCACAGGCAGCCCTTGTCGATCACCAGCGGGCGAAGGCCTGCGCGCTTCGCTTCAATGGCACAGGCGAGTCCCGTAGGGCCCGCTCCGATGCAAATCAGGTCAAATGTATCCACAAAGGTAGTTTGCCTTGCCAAACGAGCATTTGCAACCGCCCGAACGACGTCCATTCATCCAGCGCTCACGTTCTTGTAACCAAATTTTTACAATCTGTGCGTATAATTGTTCGTTGGTGAGAGGTTAGTTTGGCAAACGAATCTGTGACGGCCACCGAATCCACCGCTGCCGGGCCGATAGAATTGACTTCTGCGACTCCCCCAGTTCTCGAGCCTGCGCGAGGCTACCCTGGGGCTCTGATCGTTGTCGAAGGCATCGACGGCTCCGGGAAAAGCACGCAACTTTACCTGCTTAAACGGTGGCTTGAAATCGGCGGCTATCGCCTGCATTTCACGGAATGGAATTCGTCTCCGCTGGTAAAATCGGCGACGCGGCGCGGAAAGCAGCGCAGGCTACTGACACCCACGACGTTTTCCCTGCTGCACGCCGCTGATTTTGCCGACCGATGCGAGCGCCAGATCCTTCCCCTGCTTCACAGCGGATATCTGGTCCTTGCCGACCGGTACATCTACACCGCATTTGCGCGCGATGTGGCGCGAAACTGCTCTCAGCGCTGGCTGCGAAATCTATATCGCTTCGCGCCGGTTCCTGACATCACGTTTTATTTCCGCGCGCCGCTTGACGTGGCCGTGAACCGCATCATGAGCGGCCGGCCGAAATTGAAGTATTACGAAGCGGGGATGGACCTGAATTTGTCGCTGGACCGCGCGGAAAGTTTCCGGATTTTTCAGGGACGCATTCTGGCGCAGTATGATGAAATGATAGAATCGGACAAGTTTGTCGTGATGGACGGAACGTTGCCGGTGAACAAACTTCAAATGCAGATGCGGCATTTCGTCAAATCTCGAATCGAACTTTCACGATTCGCGCCCAAGAAAGCCGCGCGGAGGCCGCGATGAAAAAATCGCGGGCCGATCGCACGAACGGTAACGCCCCAAAGTCAATCGTCTCCGCAGGCGCTTCGCCTCGCAATTACGGATTATCCCTTCCTGGCGTGAATGATGAAGAATTTGGCGGTTCGCTGATCGTAATTGAGGGCATGGACGGTTCCGGCCGCTCCACCCAGATTTCGCTGCTGACCGAATGGCTGGAGTCCGAAGGCTTCGCGGTCCAGACGATGGGTCTGCGCCGTTCGGGCCTGGTGGCGAAGGATATTGACGCATTGCTCGCCGAGAATACGATCACCCGGATGACGCTCACGCTGATGTATGCGACTGATTTCTACGATCAGCTCGAGCATCGCATCATTCCGGCGCTGCGGTCTGACTTCGTGGTTCTCGCCGACCGCTACTTTTACACGCTGATCGCCCGCGCGGCTGCTCGTGGAATTCAGCGCGACTATTTGCACGGCCTGTACGAAATGGCCCTGCGTCCCGACCTGACGTTCTGGCTCAACGTACGTCCTGAAGCCGCATTCGAACGGGAGTTCAGAAAATCTCACACCATCAGCTATTGGGAATCGGGCCGCGACATGTCGCTTTCCAACGATTTATTCCAATCTTTCATCATGTATCAAGCGAAGATGAAAAAGGAATTTGAAGCGCTCGCTGAGAAACAAGGCTTCATCGCGATGGATGGCGAGGCCAGCGTGGCCGCTGTAAACACGGAGCTGCGCAAGCGCATTGCCGCTCATCTCGGCATCCAGCGGACCCACTACAGACCCTCCGCTGCGCTGGCTTCCCTGTGGCGTTGACGCTACCCAAACCCTTGCATCTGGCCGCGATTGATGCGGGCTCGAACGCCTTCCGGCTGATCATTGCTCGTGTCCATTCCTCGGACAATTGGGAGATTGTCGAATCCGTTCGCGCGCCCGTGCGCCTGGGCCACTCCGCATTCACGACGGGGAAATTCGATCGCAAGACGCTACGCGATGCAACCGCGGCCTTCCGCCAGTTTCGCCGGCTGATGGACCGCCACAGCGTTGTAGCCTACCGCGCCGTGGCCACCAGCGCTGCTCGCGAGGCCCGCAACCGCCACGTTCTTGTCGAACGCTTGCGCCATCAGGCAAAAATTAATCTTGAGGTCATCTCTGGCGAAGAAGAGGCGCGCCTGGTTCGGGTGGCGACGCTCCGGGCGATGCGAAATTTGGACCCGCCTCGATTCATACTTGATCTTGGCGGCGGCAGTCTGGAAATCAGTGAGTTGCGACGAGGCGTCCTGCAAAGAAGCGTCGGCCTTCCGCTCGGGACGGTACGTTTGATGGAGGCGTTCCACGTTCTGGGCGCTATACATGAAAACACCGCGGATGATGTCAGGCTCCATGTTTTGTCCGTCCTGCGCAGCGCTCTTCCAAAACGTCCGCGCCCAACGGCAGCATTGGCCGTCGCTTGCGGCGGCAATGCGGAGACTCTGGCTATCCTGTCGCCAGGCCCGCGCATAGGTGGGTTGGGAACGCTGAACACGAGGCTTTTGAAGGATCGTCTCCTGCAAATATTGCGGCTTGATGTGGAGGGCAGGGTGAAATCCTTCGGGGTGCGTCGCGATCGCGCGGAGGTCATGGGCGTCGCGGGAATCGTTCTGCTCGCTGTCGCCCAGTGGTTGCGCATTCGCTCGATGGTAACGCCTCGCGTCGGTGTCCGCGAGGGTTTGCTGCACGAACTCGCTGCCGCGCAGATGGCGCATCCGGAGCCGACCGCGGAGCAGCGCAAGGAAGCGCAAATTATGATCGCCGGCGCGGAGTCATTCGCCTGCCGTGTGCACTGCGATCTGAGGCATGGAGAGCAGGTTCGCAGGCTCGCCTTGCAGCTTTTCGATCAACTATGGCCCTACCATCACATGGATTTTGTATTGAGAACGGTCCTCGAAGCGGGCGCGACACTTCACGATTCCGGGCACCTCATAAATCGCAAGAATCATCATCGTCATGGCGAATACCTGGTGCGCAATGCAAAAATTTCGGGTTTGCGCGGTTGGGCAAAGAATATGACTGGATGCCTCGTTCGATATCACAATGGAAAATCGGAGCCCAGCGCCGCGCACAAGCTCTACGCTTCGCTGGACGGCGCTCGGCGTAAGCAAACGCGCGTCCTGGCCGGAATGCTCAGACTTGCCGAGCGCCTCGAAAGCGATCACCATCAGGCGATTGGCGGGCTGAGTGTCGAGGGCGGCCCTCGCGACGTCAGAATTCACGTGGAATTACGCAATGAATCACGACTTGATCTTGCGGGGATTGAACGCAAGGCCCGTTTGCTTGAACGCGAGCTGAATTTGCATTTGTCCTTTCAACGCGTACTGGTCGTACAGAAAGTGAGGGTCGCCTGATGATGCGCCTGTATCTTGTGCGACATGGAGTTGCTGTGGATCGGGAAGATCCTGATAGTCCTCCGGACACGGAGCGTCCCCTCACTCCCAAAGGCATGAAGAAATCGCATGCCGCCGCGCTGGGATTGTTCGCGCTTGGCGTAAAGCCCGATGCTGTCCTTACCAGTCCGTGGCTTCGTGCCGTGCAAACCGCGGAAATCTTTTGCGAAGTGATTGGCTTTTCCTCGAACAAAATCATTCGCACGGATTCTCTCAAAGGCACGAGCACTCCGGCTGAATTGCTTCGTGAGCTGGCGAAAATGAAGTCCAAAGAAGTGATGTGCTTCGGGCATGAACCCCATTTGCACCTGGTCATCGGACAGATCCTTCACACTGGCGCGCGAATCACGGAACTGAAAAAAGCAGGAGTAGCCTGTCTGGATCTGGAACGAATATCGCCCCCACAAGGACAACTGATCGCACTGTATCCAGCGAAAGCTCTCCGGCTCATGGCCGAGTAGAGCCTCCAGGTTTGAAAAAAAAGTGAAAACTGTCGAATTGATTTAAAGTGGGCGAGCAAGCATTACTGCTTTCCGGAAATATTTATTCCCGGGGCTCGAGCAAGACTTTCAACTCCGATACGAATTCTTCCAGTTCGCGGACTCGTTCGGCAGTAGCTTCCATTCGCAATTTCTTCCACACAAACCAGGATTTACCTTTGTCCGTGACGCGCACCGTCAGGTTCCCATCCAGCAATACGCAAGGTTCACCGAAAAGCCGGAACCCATCGCCGGGAATGGGATCGAGCAGCGCCGCATTGCCTCCCCGGCGAACGCCCACCGCATTTGCGTAGAGCGGGAAAGCCACAATGGAAAATCCCGCTGACGCAAGGCGTTCTAAAATCGCCATCTGTTGCGCGGTAAGCTCGTTCACAATTCCTCA
>JAOAPW010000494.1 GCA_025463105.1 Candidatus Acidiferrum typicum
AAACGCGTCGCGGCACGGTGGGTTTTCATCTCAAAATCGATTCGGGGATGAATCGCTTGGGCATCGCGCCATCTGAGATTCCAGCCTTCGCGAGAGCGCTCGAAGATTGTCCGCACCTTCGCCTCGAAGGAACGTTCACGCATCTGGCGTCGTCGGAAGTTTTCACCACGGAGCAGTCGATCGAGCAGGAAATAACTTTTGAAGCCGCGCTCGCCTGCATGCGCTCCAGAGGCCTGGACCCAGGCATCGTGCACATGGCCAACAGCGCCGCGATTGTCAGCCGCCCTTCCACCTGGTACCAAATGGTGCGGCCCGGCGCGATCTTGTACGGCTATCACCAGTTCTTCGAGCCCTCCAAGCTCAATCCGGAGATGGAAGCGAAACTTCCCGTGCGGCCGGTACTCTCTTTTCGCGCGCGAATTATTTCCATCCGCGATCTTCCGGTCGGCGCTCGAGTGGGATATAACGCCCGCTGGACAGCCCAGGAACCATCCCGCGTCGCAGTCCTTTCGGCGGGTTACGCCGATGGCCTCGTTCGCGCGCTCTCGAATAAAGGCCGCGTGATCGTTCGTGGCCAGCTCGCGCCGATTATCGGCACAGTTTCGATGGACCTCACCGCCGCCGACGTTACCGGAATCTCCTCAGCCCGTGTCGGCGATATCGCCACAATCTACGGCACAGATGGCGAGACTACTCAATTCGTCCCCGACGTCGCGAAAATTGCCAACACCGCGAGTGCGGACTTGCTGTGTGCGCTAGGCAAACGTGTGCCCAGATTTTATTTGCCGTGAATTGGAAATAGGCAGGCCTTCCGCGTTCGCCGGTCCTCACAAGTTAGCAATTATAAATTTAACTTCCAGTAACACCCTCATGTGATATCATCCCCGCTCGTTCCTGCAGAATAACGCATCCAGGTGGGTGCAAACCGATGCCCAGCCATCGCTGTCCGCTCTCGAAGCGGTTTTGGAAATCCTATGCCTGTGCGCGCAAAGTTATTTGTGCGTGGCTACTTGCGGCAGTCGTCGCGCTGTTCTTCTGCTTGTCGGCGCATGCGCAGGGTGGAGTTCCGCTCGTCACCGTGGCGACGGACCAAACTTCTCTCAACCTCTCAAATCAATTCGGCACCCCAACGGGTACAGCCATTAATCGGGTGGGTGATTTTGCATTTGTTGGCAAACGGCAATAGCGCCCTCTTCTTCGAGCCGCGGGAGCGACTTCGATTACTCGGGTTCTCCAAGTTGGAGACGAGGTTCCAGGATTCCCGGCAAGTCAGATTCTTTCATTCTCTTCGACACTTAAGCTGAATTCGGCAAAAGTGCTTTTCTTCGCGGTAAATCTTGGCCTGGCCGATGGCCTGGTCCACGACACCTTGCTGACCTATGACGGCGTGGCGTACCACACCATAGTTTCCTCCGATGACATCGCGCCGGGATCGGGCGGCGTGGCATACGGAACAGGTCTCCAGCCTGTCGGCATTAACGATAAAGGCGACGTCGCCTTTCTCTCGAGAGACCCCCTGGTTCCGTATAGACCCCAGATCACGTTGTATATCGCACCATCGGGCGGACCTGCTGTGCGCGTGATCGGCAGCAACGATCCGCTGCCGCAGCCCGCGGGGTTCTGTCCCCCTGGGTCCACGAGTTGCTTTTTCAGCGGCAACCCTTTTCGAGTCATTTCGATCATTTCCGGGTTGAACACGCGTGGCGAAGTTCTAATCGCATCGGGATTGAACTTGTACGTGGGAAGCACAAGTGGAGTCTCGCCGGTAACGATGGCGAGTTCAGGACCTTGTAGCAACTCGACGCCTTCTTTCATCTCCGAAGGCCACTTGAATAATGCGGGCGTGATCGCTTTTACGAATATAAGCAGCACAGGCGGCGCGTTATGTGTCGCGCAGCCAGGCGGACCGACAACCGCGGTAGTTAGCTCCGGAGATCCGACGCCTTCGCCAATCGTCAATGGCACTTTAACATCTCCCTCCCCGCTAGCCATAAACGATGCAGGAGACATCCTTTTCCAGTCGGGTATTTCGGGCAGCGTTACGAATATCGGTCTTTTCCGGTACCGCCAATCCGCCGGAACGGCTGTCGTCGACGTGGTCGCGTATACCGGCGAGGTTGCACCGGGCGTCCCAAACCGAAGCAGTTTCAATTCGAGTTTTTTCCCCAGTTCAATAGCGAGCGATGGACGCGTAAGCTTTGAAGTATTTTTGACGACCGGCCAGAGCGCGATCTATGAGCAGCCACCCGGGGGCGCGCTGGCATTGGTCGCGCTTGATGGACAGCCTGCGCCTTCATCACTGGGTGGCACATTCGAGTTGTTCCGGTTTGGGCCGACATTGGCGTTCGATCCGCCGTTCGCGATTAATCCGGTCGTAGCGCTCGATAGTCGTTCCACGTTTTTTGCGTCAGCAATCGCGGGAGGCGCGGCTACCGGAGGTGGAGCTTACTTTGCATATTTTTTGAACACACCCACTGGCATTCGGGTACTTATGAGTACCGGAGACTCCCTCCCAGCGGCCTCACGGGTTTCGCTGGCGAGCGCCCGGCCGAAAGTCGCGGGGCACTTTGTGGCATTCGCCGCTCAAGAGGCGGGCGGGCGAACTGGCCTTTTTGTCTCGGACACTTTGTCCGAGGGGCCTCCAGCCAAGCTTGTCTCTGAAGGAGATGCGGCACCGAACACGGGTGGGGTTGTCAGTTCTGTTCTGGCCGATAGATTCTTTGTAAATGCGAAAGGACAAGTTGCATTGGGGCTGCCAATCATAGGCGGCTCGTCGCCCCGTGGCATCTTCTTATGGTCACAGCCCGGGGGACTTACCAAAGTTGTAGCAGACGGAGACGTTTCGCCCATCGCAGGGAGAGCATTTGGGTCGGTATCGCTTGGCGCACTGTCGTTGTCGTCAGTTTCGGGCATCGGCGAGGCCTCGGGTTCGGGGTCTGCATTCAATGCATCATTCTTTTCGGCAGCCAACCCTGGTTTGTCCACGCTCCTCAATGATTCCGGCCAGTTGGCATTTTCATCTGTGCTGATTTCGGGAACCACCCTGAGCGAAGCCATCTTCCTTTACGATCCAAATGGTACGATGACCAAAATCGCCGCCAGCACCGATCCGGCTCCCAATGGTCAAACATTTGTTCGTGTATCTCCCGCGCATGGCCTCAATAATGCCGGCATGGTCGCCTTCGACGCCGAAACTGTCACGTCCACTTCTCCTCCGACCGGGCCCGTGCCTATTCTCCCAGGGATGTTTGTCGGTTCGGCGTCTACGGCGCCACAGCAGATCGGATTCTTGGGTAATAATTCGCCCGGACCCAGTCTTGATCTGTTTCTAGGAATTTCTGACACGGGAGATGTAGCCTTTGAAAACTTTACTATTCTCGGTCCTGGTAACTCAACGTTTGGCATATTCACTGGGACTGGCGGAGGTACGGCGCAGCTCATCGCGCAGAACGGCACCGCGACACCAGCCGGCGTTGGCGGCGCTTTTGCCTTGGGAACGACTTACAGAAATGGGGCCAACGTCACGACGACTTTCGACAATATTGCGCGGTTCGATAGCAATTCTGACATCGCGCTGCGTGCCGGGATTTTTCAAGGCAACAATTCAGATTCGGGATACTTCCGCCAGATGCAGACCGGGCCAACAGCGGGCAAGCTGCTGCCTGTGGTTCTTCAGGGGCAAGCCGTGCCAGGCGGGGGAACGTTTGACACCATTCCGATTCCGGATACCACTGGTGCGAACTTTACGCTCGGACCAGACGGAGCGCTCGCGTTTCTGAACGGTTTCACCAGCGGATCCAGCAAACACGGACTGTTTGTCGCGCGCGCGGATGGAATCGTGGTGAGAATTCTTGCCACCGGCGATATCGTGCCCGGAGGGGGTCTGGTGAACTTACTCGCTATGGGCCACGGGCTTGCCGCAGGCGATCCGGGGAAATTCGCATTCTGGGCAGGCATTCAAGGCGGCAGCGCGCGACAGGCGATTTTTGCTACTGCCATTCCACCAGGAACGGCGGGCACAACTACATCCCTCGGTTCCGCGCCGGCCACCTCGATCTATGGCCAGCCGATCGGTCTGACAGCAACCGTGAACAGCACGGCTACGTCAGCTCCAGGAACTCCATCAGGAAGCGTCACCTTCTTCAATAATGGTGTATTGCTTGGTACATCGGCTGTGAACGCCGGACAAGCCCTGCTGAATATTTCTTCCTTACCGGCGGGCGCGGATTCAATCGTCGCGCAATATTCCGGGGACTCGAATTTTGCGCCCAGCAATTCCTCACCGCTCGCGGAAGCGATCGCTCCTCGGACGACATCAACGGCGCTGGCGTCGTCGCAGAATCCGATCATCGGCGGTCAGGCCGCAACGTTCACGGCAACTGTGACCACGGCGGGAGTCGCGCCGACCGGTACAGTGACATTCCTCGATGGCAACTCGCCCCTGGGAACAGGCACGCTGAACAGCAGCGCGGTAGCAACTTTCACTACGTCCGCACTCATCGTTGCGTCACACTCAATTACCGCCCGCTATGAGGGCGACGTGAATTCACTTACCAGCATATCCAGCGGATTGACCGAGGTCGTGAGCATAGCCGGATTTGCTCCGCCTCCCACAAACCTGGTGGTAACAGCTGGGCATAGCCTCGTGATTCCGCTCACGTTCTACGCCGCGCCCGGCTCGAATCTTCATTTCAAGCTGAGCTGCTCGGGACTTACTGCCAACTCAAACTGCGCATTGGGTTCGAATCCGGTGACTCCTGCGTCGACGCCAAATGGTAGCATAGTC
>JAOAPW010000315.1 GCA_025463105.1 Candidatus Acidiferrum typicum
GACGGCAAGTCTTGAATTTTTTCCCTGCGTCCCTGGATTGGGTGGCTCGAATGGCAGCAGACGCGGGGAGTGGAGGAAGCAAGCAGTGCACTCGGAGCATTGATTTCTCTCCGAGAATTATATTCCGAGGAGATTCATAAATGAAGTCAAAGTATCTCAGGTCAACAGCAGCATTCCTCGCTTTCGCTGTGGCCATTTCCGTAGGTGCGAGTGTTTCCAAGGCACAATACGGCGGCGGAGGCGGAGCTAATGTACCTATGCAGCAAGCACCGCCCTCGACAGATAAAAAAGCTGATAAGGGCGATAAAGGCGATAAAGGCGACAAGGGTGAAAAGGTAAATAAGGCTGAAGAGGCTGCCTACAAAGCCGTTTACGCGGCGCGAACCGGGCCTCCCGAAGGTCAGATTCCCGTGTGCGAAGACTTCATCGCCAAATTTCCGCAAAGCCATTACCTGATGGGCGTCTATTCGCAGCTGACCACCGCATATTACGCGGTCGGCCAGGAAGACAAAATGTTTGTCACCGGTACCAAGGCGATCGAACTCAATCCGGATAACGTTGACGTCCTCTCGCTGCTGGCTATGGCCATGCCGCGCCGGGTCAAGGCAAACACGCCGGATGCCAAGCAGCAATATGAGAAGGCCGAGACGTATGCACGTCACGCCATCGAATTGATTCCGAATCTGGCGAAACCGGACACCGTTGACGACGCGACGTTCGAGAAGGCGAAGAACGATAAGTTGTCGATGGCTCACAGCGGCCTCGGTCTGATCGACCTGCAACTGCATCAGAAGCCCGAGGACGCGCGAACCGAACTTACGCAGGCCGTGCAGTTGGCGTCGAATCCCGACCCCGTCGACTACTACTTGCTTGGCAATGCCGATGTCATGGCTAGTTATTATAACGATGCCGTGGCAGCCTACGATAAATGCGCGGCGAGTGGCCCCCTGGTCGCACAGTGCAAGGCGCGCGAGGAATCCGCCAAGAAAGATGCCGCGAACAAGATGGGAAGGTAGCGGGGTAATATGCCGATTGCTGTGAGCGGACTTGCGGAGCTGGAATTGGTTCTCGGACACGAGTTTCGCGATCCGAGATGGCTCTTGCAGGCCCTGACTCACAGCTCTCGCATTCCCGAACGCACGGCGGACGATTCTCCAGGTGACAATGAGAAGCTGGAATTCCTGGGCGATGCCGTGCTCGAATTGCTCGTGAGCGAGGAACTGGTCCGTACATTTCCGGACTGGCGCGAAGGCCAGTTATCCAAGAGCCGTTCCCGGTTGGTGAATGCAGCCTCGCTTTGTATAGCGGCGCAAACGATTGGTTTGGGCAAGCACTTGCGCCTGAGCCGCGGTGAAGAAAAAACCGGCGGTCGATCCAAGTCCGCCATTTTGGCTGACGCGTACGAAGCTGTCGTGGCAGCCATTTATCTTGATGGCGGTTTGGACGCCGCGCGGCGATTCGTAAGGAAATCGCTCATCGAAGGCGCACTGACCGCCGCGGCCGATGCTCTGGGGCGCCCCGACCACAAATCCGCGCTCCAGGAACTGCTGCAAGCTCGCGGGATGCCGCCATGTAATTACCGCGTCGTTGACGAATCGGGGCCCGACCACGAGAAAACTTTTTGCGTCGAAGTTCGTATCACCACTGAAATCGCCGCCGCAGGAACAGGCAAGACCAAGAAAGAAGCAGAACAAGCGGCAGCCGTGGCCGCGCTCCAACAATTGTGCGCCGTCGACGAGGGAAGGGAACCAAAATCATGAATGATGCCGCACAAGTCGCGGATGTGCGGGACACCGCAGGGAATCGAGAGGAAGCCCGCCCTGCGACGCTGCGCGAATATATCGAGTCGCTCCTGGTCACGGTTATCCTGGCGCTGTTCGGCACAACTTTTGTCGTCCAGGCCTTCAAGATTCCTTCGCAGTCAATGGAACCCACACTTCTGGTTGGCGATCACCTCCTGGTCAACAAATTCATCTTCGGAGGACGTGGCCACTGGTACGACCATGTCCTGCCCTACCGTGACATTCACCGTGGCGATATCATCGTTTTCAAGTTTCCTTATCAAGATCACCCGCATTACGTTAAACGCGTGATCGGCATTCCGGGAGATCGCGTCAAAATCGTCGATCAGCAGGTGTACCTGAATAGCAAGCGGCTCAACGAACCCTATGTCGCTCGCGATCCGGCCGCGCCCTACGATCCGTTCAGAGACAACTTTCCGCCGCGCAACGAACAGTTCCTGCAGGCCAACATGCAGCCGGAATGGGCCGAGCAAATTCTCTCCAACGTTCATGACGGCGAAATCGTGGTTCCTCCCGATAAGTATTTTGCGATGGGCGATAATCGTGACCATAGTTGGGACAGCCGGTATTGGGGATTTGTGGATCGCGATGCCATCATGGGACGCCCCGTGGTTATTTACTGGTCCGTGCAAGGCGCACGCGACGATGAGGCCACGCCCAGCCTCAATAACTGGCTGCTGAACGTGCTGGATACCCTCCTTCATCTGCCGTCGCGGACGCGGTGGTCTCGCATGCTCCACGAAGTCCACTGACGCACGGCTTTCCTTCTTCTCATTCTTTTGCCACAATCCTTTACGTAACCATGCACAAACGAAAATGGCTGCGCCGGATTTTCATCCTTGCCATCGTGCTGTTTGCCGCAAGCGCGGGCCTCTCGCGCGCCCTGCGGACCAGCGCTGCTCGCCGTTTCTTGATCACACATCTCGAAGCCAGCTTTGGCCGCCCCGTGGAAGTCGGGCGTTTTGACTTCAGCCTGCTCGATGGCGCGCGCCTGGAGGCGAATTCCGTCACCATCTCGGAGGACCCGCGCTTTGGTAATGAATATTTTCTTCGCGCGGACACCTTGAGAGCCGGACTTCGATGGCGCGCATTGCTGGTCGGGCGCTTCGAGTTCGGCACTCTTTCTATTTCGAGGCCCAGCCTGAATCTTGTGCGCAATAGCCAGGGTCGCTGGAACATTGAGCAATGGCTGCCCCCCGCGTCTCCCGACCAGGCTCGTCCCGGTTTCGTAGGTCCTTCCGCAGCCCCGCGAAGCATTTCGACTGCACGCCTTTACCGCATTGCCGTGGATGGCGGTCGCATCAACTTCAAACAGGGCGATGATAAAAGTCCCGTCGCGCTGGTCGGCGTTTCCGGCCGCGTGGACCAGGACGCAGCAGGCCGCTGGGCGCTGGATCTTGAGGCGCAGCCGATGCGCGCCGGCGTGGAACTCCAGCAGATTGGCACGCTGCGAGTGCGTGGCAATGTCGCGGGAACTTCCGCGCGGCTGCAGCCCGCTGAACTGAATCTAACCTGGCGCGACGTTTCTCTTGCGGATGCGCTACGGCTTACGCGCGATTCCGACCTTGGGGTTCGTGGAGAACTGTCCGTGGACGTCACTGCGCGAATCGCTCCGGCGAATCTAAATTTAAAGGCCGCTACAACGGCTGGTGGCGCTCAGTGGTCAATTTCAGGTGGCGCCCGCCTGACAGGGTTTCACGGCTGGAGACTTCCCGGACGCGGCACGGATCCCGCTGCAAATCTTTCTTTCGACGCCGCGTGGCGTTTGGGAGAAGCACGCACACAAGTTCCGAAATTTCTCGTCGAAACGCCCAATTCGCATCTGCAAGGAGCAGCCGAATTGGACTGGACGCACGGGTTGCGTCCTGAGCTGCGCATTGATTCGTCCACCGTTGGCTTTGCGGATCTGCTCGCATGGTACCGAGCGCTTCGCCCGGGGGTCCCGGGGAATCTGGAATTTGAAGGAAAACTCGGCGTCGACGCGACTCTTGGTGGATGGCCTCTGCAACTCGTTCGGGGAGCGTTTTTCAGCTCTGGAGGAAGACTTACGGGAGCTTCGCTACCATCTTCTTTGAAGATCGGCGCCATCAACGCCAAAGTTTCCCGCGCAGCATTGGATATTGCCCCCACGCAAATCTCCTTCGCTGCGCCCCCTGCCCGCGGCGCGACCGCAGCAGCCGCCGTGGACGATACCTCCGCCAATTCTTTCACCGTGCGCGCTAACATCTTCCCGGATAGCTCCGCCATGTTTCAGCGGCGGCCGAATTGGAATCTCACGATTGAAGGCGAAACACCTCGCGTCGAGAATTGGCTGGCCGTTTCCGAAGCACTTGCGCAGCCCTTGAAGGCGAACTGGACGGCTACAGGCGGCCTCGCCGTCAACATGCAAGCCGTTCACCTCGCGCAATCGCCCGCCACGGCTTGGCTTGGCACAATCGATTCTCGAAACCTAAACGTTACCGCGCCCTATTTGAACCAGCCATTGCGTTTCGCCAGGGCGCACGTCGAATTCGCAAGGTCGCAGAGAACTCTCACCTTGTCCGCAGCGCAAGCCTTTGGCACTACGTGGCGCGGAACCGCCGTGCGCAACAATGCCGATAACCAATGGACATTCGATTTATCTGCGGACCGTTTGGACGGAGCTGAGCTCGACCGCTGGCTGGGACCGCGGGCGCGGCCCGGCCTTCTCGCACGTCTGACGGGTTCATCGCAGAAACCCGCTGCTGATAATTCAGGGCGCGAGGCTGCCATCGCGCGAGTCGCCGCGCACGGGCGCTTGCGCATCTCTGAAATAGTGCTCGCGCCATTGCACCTGGAGCAGTTCGACGGCCAGGCGGAGCTGGCGGGCCGTTCCATTACAATTCGCAAGGCCTACGCTGGTTTTTTTGGCGGCAAAGCGGCCGGCACATTTGTTGCCCGGTTACTGCCGGATCCTTCCTACGAGTTTCAGGGTCGCTTCGATCGAGTGGATCTCGCGCGGCTGGGAAATGCGATGCCTTCGCTCAACGATCGTCTTGCCGGAACTGCATACGCCACGCTTGCGCTCGCCGCTCATGGCGTAGGCCGGGAAAATCTGGCTCGTTCAATTCAAGGGGACGGCAAACTGGACGCGCGCAGTGTGACACTTCGCGACCTGGATTTTGCAACCTTGATTTCAGGGGACAACCCGGATCCCCAGCCCGGCCGCTTCTCGTCCGTGCAAGGAGATTTCCGCGTCGCTGGTGGCGGAGTCGAAGTCAGCGATTTCATTTTCGACAATTCGCAGGGCCGTTTTCAGGCGGAAGGCCGCATTGATTTTTCGCATACCCTGAATTTGCGCATTCATCCTTCGATCTTCCACGTCACAACTACGCTGGCAAGCGCGCCGCCCTCAAGCTTCGTTTTAGGTGGAACAATCGAGTCCCCGAGCGTTGTCCTTTCGCCACCGCCAGGCAGGGCGCCGGCTAAGTCTGTTGGCCGCGCGCGATAACACGCTGCCGCACACCGTAATAAATTCTAGGAAGCATCTAGATATCGACAAGAGCTGCCGTGGCGCCGGCGTCTCGCCGGCTCTTTGCTTTTCGTGAAATACAAAACCGCCGGCCCTTCCGCGTCAGGACAAGCAAGATGCCGGCGCCACCTCGACGCGACCCGTTCCCATTGCGTTGCAACAGTTTGTAGGGCGGCTTACTATCGAGGCGTGTTCACGCGCAACATTTCCGCGGCAAGTCGAATCAAATTGGTGATGCGGAATGCAATTGTGTTCGTGGCTCTCGTGCTTGCGGCTCTGCTATCACAATCATTCGCTACCGGCGCCAAAATTAAACCCCCGGGTCTAAAGACCCGGGCTACAACATTTGCTCCCGCGTTGGAGGATTGTTGTAGCCCGCCTCTCTTGCCCAGAGCGACGGCGAAGGGTCAGAGGCGGGGGTTTTCCCTTGTCCAGATTAATTATCTCCCGTTCGCCTCAAACGCATTCGCTGCGCAGGATGCAGGTGCCAAGCAAAAGAAAAGCAATCACGCGACCGCTTCAACCGAGCCTCGCGTATCGCTTGCTCCGCGATTTTCTTCCGGGCAGGCGTTCCGCTACTCCATGGAATTTGAAACCACGACTTCTACCTCGCGGTCCGGCCTCGCCGCGGACCCTGAAGGCCCTTCAAAATTGGTGATCACCTGGAACGCCACTATCCTGCTGCAGGTACTTCCCGCGGAAGCAAATGCCCAGGGCAATATTCGTCTCCGCACCACCTACGAAAGTTCCACGGCGCACGTCACCAGCGATACTTTCGATCCGGCGGCCGCAGCAACCGAGGAGCAATATAAAAAGCTCCAGGGCAAAGTCGTGGAATTCACTCTCGACGCAAATGGAAAAGTGATTCTCGTGGCAGGCCTGGAGGATATCGTTAATGGTGAAAAAGCGGCGCAGGCCGCTCGTGAATGGATTTCGCAACTCGGTGCCGGCTCGGGAGCCCCCTTGGGCGGCGTCACCGTAGGGCAGAAGTGGACTTCCGATCAGCCGGCGTCATTGCCGGTTGCCGGCTTGGTCTGGCGAACCGATTCCGAATACATGCGCAATGAGATCTGCCATCCGCCCAATCTGGAAGCGCCGCCGGCTCCGTCGAGCACGGAATCTGGCGCGAATCCCGATTCCGCCGAAACGTGCGCCGTCATCCTTACACACTTGAATTTGCTGCGCCCGAAATCCGTTCGCAATCCGACCCCGGAGGACTATCGCAAAAATGGCATGCAAACTGCCGGAAGATGGGATGGTGCGGCACAAAGTTTGAGTTACATTTCGTTGCGGACGGGCCTGGCGGTAAGCGTCACTCAAACGGGAAGCGAGGAAATGGATGTAACGCTCACGACGGGCAAGAGCACATCCATGCACTACAAAGGCACGGTCCTTTCACGATCGCAGGTTGCGCTGGTTTCCGCTGAATCGCGCGAGAGATAATGTGCAACAAAGCTATCCCACCGAGCTCATCGGCTTCTTATCAGTCAGCCTCGCACGTCTCTCTTCCAGCAGACGATTAATTTCCCTGATCAAATCAAGGAACTTGTCGGGGTCTGGCTCGATCGCAGCCTGTTCACAAAGCTCTTCCCAGCGCTGTTTCGTTTCGCCTTGCATAAAGGCGCCTCCCGACCGATCTAAAGAACTAGACGTATTTGTTATATAGCAAACGTTATTCACGATTGCAACGGATGGACTGTGAATTTTTGCCGCTACCCAAAATCCATTGTAGTGTGCACTACATAAGAATATAAGCCGCATCACCGAAGTTCCCGACATTGCCCGCCATTTTCGCGCCTTTTTCCTCTGCCGCCCACCTGGGCTATAATAAATGGTTCTGCGCGGCCCAGTAAACGCGCTGTGCCGGTCTATCACTATGAATTTTAAACTCATGAGCGACTACGAACCTCGCGGCGACCAGCCGGAGGCCATCAAAGAACTTTCTCGCGGCATTGAAGCGGGAGAGAAGCATCAAGTCCTGCTCGGCGTCACCGGCTCGGGAAAAACATTCACGGCAGCCAAGCTGATTGAGCGCGCCAATCGCCCCACTCTTGTCCTCGCGCATAACAAAACGCTCGCGGCGCAGCTCTATAGCGAATTCAAAAGTTTCTTTCCGCAAAATGCGGTCGAATATTTCGTCAGCTACTACGATTTCTACCAGCCGGAAGCGTACTTGCCGTCGTCGGACACCTATATCGAAAAGGAATCCACGATCAACGACGAACTCGACAAGTTGCGCATGAGCGCCACGCGATCGCTGTTTGAACGCCGTGACGTCGTGATCGTGGCCTCGGTATCCTGCATTTACGGCATCGGCTCTCCGGAAGCTTATTACGGAATGCTCCTGCAGATCGACAAGGGGCAGAACGTGGCGCGCGAATCGCTGTTAAGAAAACTCGTCGACATTCAGTACCAGCGCACCGAGGAGTTGCGCCGCGGCACTTTCCGCGTGCGCGGCGATCGCCTGGAAATTTATCCGCCGTATGAGGACAATGCCTACGCCGTGGAACTCTGGGGCAGCCAGGTCGAGGCCATTCGCCAGATGGATCCGCTGACCGGCGAAGTGCGTTCCGGGCAAAACGATTTATCGCGGCTGACGATTTATCCAAAATCACATTACGTCATGCCCGCCGCGCAAAGGGAACGCGCAATCAAGACAATTCTGGAAGAGCTTGACTGGTGGGCGCCGGAACTTAAAAAACAAGGCAAGTACGCGGAGGCGCAGCGTGTCTGGCAGCGCACCATGTTTGACATCGAGATGATGCGCACCATCGGATATTGCCACGGCATCGAAAATTATTCGCGCCACATGTCAGGGCGCCTGCCCGGGGAAGCTCCGCCCACGTTGCTGGATTATTTCCCGCAGGATTATCTGCTTTTCATCGACGAATCGCATCAGACCGTGCCGCAACTCCACGCGATGTATCATGGCGACCGTTCGCGCAAGCAAACGCTCGTGAACTACGGTTTTCGCATGCCGTCGGCGCTCGATAATCGCCCGCTGAATTTTGAGGAATTCGAGCATCGCACCGGGCAAATCGTTTACGTCTCGGCGACTCCCGGTCCTTACGAATTGACGCGCTCCGCGGGGGTCGTCGTCGAGCAGGTAATTCGCCCGACGGGTCTCGTCGATCCGCAGATCGAAGTGCGTCCGGTGAAGGGCCAGGTTGACGATCTCCTGGAAGAAATCCGCATCCGCGCGGAACGCAATGAACGCGTACTGGTCACCACGCTGACCAAGCGCATGGCCGAGGACCTCGCCGAATATTTCGCCGAAACCGGCGTGCGCTGCCGATACATGCACTCGGAAATCGATACGCTCGAGCGCGTGCGCATCCTGCGCGACCTGCGCCGCGGAGAATTCGATGTGCTGATTGGAATTAACCTGCTGCGCGAAGGCCTCGACCTGCCGGAAGTTTCGCTGGTGGCGATTCTCGACGCCGACAAAGAAGGCTACCTGCGCAGCGCCACCGCGTTGATCCAGACAATTGGCCGCTGCGCGCGCCACGTTGAAGGGCGCGCCATCCTCTACGCCGATCGCATCACCGGCTCAATGGCGCAAGCGATGGAGGAAACCAGCCGCCGCCGCGCCAAACAAGTTGCCTACAATGACGCGAATAACATCACGCCGATGTCCATCATCAAGTCCGTGGACATGAAACTGGCGGCCATCGTGGAAGCCGATTACGTCACGGTTCCAATGGAGGAATTTACCGACGCGGACATCACCAGCGAAACGAAACTGGGCGAAGTTCTCGCGCAACTCGAAATTCAGATGCGCGAGGCTGCCAAAAAATTCGAGTTCGAGCGCGCCGCAGCCCTCCGCGACCGTATCCGCGCACTAAAACAGCGCGACCTTTCCGGTTTCTTTTCCGCAGTAACCGAGCCGACGCCGGTAGATCCTACGGTTGCGCCTTAAGCGGCGGGTATCCGGCTTTTTGGTAGCACAGGCTTCAGCCTGTGTGCTTTTCTGGACTATCGAAAATCAAAATCACACAGGCTGAAGCCTGTGCTACTGAATTGCGCCAAATATGCGGTGTGTCTCCTAGACAAGCCCTTTTCTGAGTTCTTCCAGCGGATAAAACGTATCGCGCCAGACAACTCCGCCGCGCAATAGCGTGGCAATCGCCGAGCGCGCCAGCATCCAACTGAAAATCACAGCACCGAGCGGATGCGTGAACGCATAAAGCGGGGACGCGTCCGTCGACCAGATCATTGCGCCGTGAACAAGAATTGCCGTTCCGACAGCGATTCCCGCGAACAAACGAGCCCAACCCGTCGCGAATACCAAACCGAAAAATGGCAGAACGCTCATGATCAGCGGCAGCGACATGGCCACCAGAGCAAGCAGCGCATTGTAGTGGCATGCCGCGAACAGGTATTTCGTCACTCCGCGAATGACATTCCGCAACCCGTCATGCCACCGCACGCGCACCATGTCCTGCGCCACAGCCACGCCCGAGCGCAAGCCCGCCATCTTTATCAGCTTGCCGAGCTTCATGTCTTCGATAACGTCCATGCGCAGCCGGCGGTGTCCCCCGCTT
>JAOAPW010000496.1 GCA_025463105.1 Candidatus Acidiferrum typicum
CAGCGTCTGCTTCAGCAGATCGAGGAGAGTATCGTGCTGGCGCTGGGCGAGGCCGTCTTCACCACTGAAGGAGAATCGATGGAAGAAGTCGTGGCTCGCGAACTGACTCTGCATCAAGCGACCATCGCCACGGCCGAAAGCTGCACCGGAGGACTTCTTGCCGAGCGGCTCACACGAATATCGGGAAGCTCGGCTTATTTTCTGGGCGGCGTCGTTTCCTATAGCAACGCGCTCAAATCCGCATGGGTGGATGTGCCCGCGGAAATTATCGAATCGCGCGGCGCAGTCAGCTCCGAAGTGGCGATCGCGCTCGCCGACGGCATTCGCCGCCGCACAGGTGCGACGCTGGGTGTCGGTATCACAGGTGTCGCCGGTCCAACGGGCGGCACACCGGAAAAACCTGTGGGCACCGTTCACGTCGCTATCGCCGACGCGGCGGGCAGCAAAGAGCGCGCTATACGCTATCCCGGAGAGCGCGACCGCATCCGTTGGCAGGCTTCGCAGGCGGCGCTTGACCTGGTGCGGCGCTATTTCCTCTACGCGGCTCAGCCCAAGCCGTTCACGGCCGGAGTTCGCGGCGAGCCTGGCGCGAAGGGCTGACCGCGTGCGTGTCTTCGTCGCGCTGGATATTTCTGAAGAAGTGCGTGCGGCCATCGGTGCGCTCATCGAGAGGCTGCGTCCTACTTCCAGAATCGCGCGATGGGTGCGAATCGAAGGCATACACGTTACCTTGAAATTTATCGGCGAAGTCCCACCGGAAAAAATCGAGCCGATCAAGGCGTCGCTGTCGCAAATCCACTTTCTAAATTTCCCGCCAAAAGCGATTGACTTGAAATTTCGCGGCGTGGGATTTTTCCCGAACGAGCGGCGGCCGCGCGTCGTGTGGGCTGGAATCGAAGCGAGCACGGAATTGGGTGCGCTCGCAGCAGCCGTCGAGACATCCCTCGAACCGCTTGGCATCACCAGGGAACAACGGATTTTTTCACCGCACCTGACGCTTGCACGGTTTGATGCGCGCAAAAAACTTCCAGCCTCCGCTTTCGATCATCTGCGTGAAACAATCTCCAAAGCCGGACCGCTCGAATTCGGCTCCAGCATCGCCAGCGAATTTCACTTATATCAAAGCATCCTGAAACGTGGTGGGGCGGAATATACTCGGCTGGCTACATTCCGCTTTGGGGGAGGCGAATCGCAATGAATCAGGCGATGCCGGTTGGTGCTCCGATACTGTGGCTGATGGTTTTTGTCGGCTACATTCTCGGCTCAATTCCTTTCGGATACTTGCTTGTGCGCGTGCGAAGCGGCCGCGATGTTCGCTCCGTAGGAAGCGGAAACATTGGCGCAACCAACGTTGCTCGCGCGGCGGGCTGGTCCACCGGTGTGGCAACATTGATTCTCGACCTGGCGAAAGGTAGTTTCGCCGTCTGGCTGGCAGGACATTTTTTTGACGGCAACATACGGTTCATGATGTTAGCGGGCCTGGCTGCAATTCTGGGCCACGTCTTTCCCGTGTGGCTGAAATTTTCGGGAGGCAAAGGCGTAGCAACCGCGCTCGGAGTTTTCCTCATGATTTCCTGGACCGCCGTCGCGGCGGCGGTAGCCGTTTTTGCGATCGTCTTTCTGTTTTGGCGCTACATTTCGCTCGCCTCGGTATCCGCGGCGGCCGCTTTGCCGCTGCTAGTTTATTTACTCTATGCGCCCGGCCACGCGCCTCCCACCGCGGTTACGGCTGGCGCGTTGTTCACGTCCGTTTTGATCATCGTCAAGCATCGGAAAAACATCGAACGCCTCATGGCAGGCACCGAGCCTCGTTTCGAGTTGGGACGAAAAGAACCGTGAAGAAAATTGCGATAATTGGCGGCGGGAGCTGGGGCACGGCGCTGGCCATCGCGCTCGCGCGTTCTTCGCGCCCTCATCGGCTGGCGATTTGGGCGCACAGCCCGGACATCGTTGATCTGCTGCGCACCAAGCGTGTCAACGAAGTTTACCTTCCAGGATTCGAGCTGCCCGCCGGAGTTGAAGTCACTGGAGCGCTTGCGGAGGTGCTGGCCGGCGCTGAGATTGTCCTGGGTGTGATGCCGTCCGCGCACGCCCGCGAAGTTTATCGCGCGATGCGCCCTCATCTCGAGACCGGCGCGGTATTCGTCAGCGCGACGAAGGGCCTGGAGCCCGCAACCCATGCGCGCATCAGCGAAGTTATCTGCGCTGAAATCTCACGAAATTCTCTACCGCACATCGCCGTCCTCTCGGGTCCGAGTTTTGCTGTCGAAGTCGCGCGCGGTGATCCCACCGCGGCCGTTCTGGCATCCGCGGACGCTTCGCTCGCTACAGAGGTGCAAGAGGAATTCTCTGGCCCGATGTTCCGGCTGTACACAAACGACGACGTGGTCGGCACGGAAATCGCTGGCGCGGTAAAAAATGTTATCGCGATTGCGGCGGGTGCATCCGCAGGCCTGGGACTGGGAGCGAACACGACGGCTGCCCTGGTGACGCGCGGCTTGGCTGAAATGACGCGGCTGGCGGTCGCTCTGGGCGGACGCCGGGAAACGCTTGCGGGACTGGCGGGGCTGGGCGACCTGATCCTTACATCAACTGGCGCGCTTAGCCGGAACCGTTCAGTGGGCATCGAGCTAGGCAAGGGCCGGGAACTCAGAGAAATCCTCAGCGCAACCCGCATGGTGGCCGAGGGCGTCGGGACCGCAGCGGCTACGCTCGAACTGGCGCAGCGCGCGGGAGTCGAAATGCCCATTACCGAGCAAGTCCACGCAGTTTTGACGGCGGGCCGTGCAACGCGAGATGCGATTCGCGAATTAATGGAGCGACGCCTGAAACAGGAATAGCCCCACACGTTTATCCACATTCTATATTTATTTAATTGTAGGGGCACGGTTCACCGAGAACGTTCTCCGTGACCGGCATTGCCGTGCCCACAGTGGACGTGCAATAAGCCTCCCCCGTAGCTGATCCGTATCAGATCGGGTTTCGACCCTTCTAACAACGCAATACCAACCGTAGAATTAGGATACGGGCTGTACTTACATGCTGCCCGGCAATAGGACCAGCCTGACCGTGGACCTCGATCACATAAAATCGCTCGTGTTCCGCAGACCACGCATCCTCTGGATCGTGCTGGGAGCAATGTTGCTTGTCAGCGTAATCCCTCTGGCGCTCTATCACCGCCAGGTGCTGCAGCTCAGCCAACAGAAATTGACTGACACCGAAAGCGTGCAGCAGACCGAAGTGACGCGCTCGGTGGGCGAAGAAATTCAGCTTTTCGATACCAACCTCTACCAGCAATTAATCAGCGAACGGCAGATTCTGGCTCTCACAGATTTAATCGATAAAGTGGATGACGCGCAGCGGGCGCCGCAATTGACTCGCGTGCTGGAAAATTTCGTGGCCAGCAATCCCAACGTTTTGTACCTGACCGCGGTGGGCAAGAACGCCACGGGCACCGGCGCAGGAAACTTCCAGGCAAATCAGGATCCATTCGTGAGCAAAGCGCTGCAGCGCGCGTTCACGACCTGCCTGCAATCGTTGATATTTCGCAGCGATCCACTGGCGATTGGACCCGAAAGCAGGCCCGCATTCGTTATGGCCGTGCCCCTGCAAGTGAACGAGCAATTTTCCGGAATGCTTGCGGCCGTCGTATCCCTGGACGGAATTCTTCGGCGTCTGCAGGAAACCAGTGTGCGCGGACGCGTGGTTTTCGTCGTCGACCGCAGCGGTCACATCGTGGCGCATCCGGACACGCGGCAATTCGTACCAGGAGCGGACGCGCGTCCAAGTTCGCCCGTCGTCATTCAAGTGGTTGGAGTTCCAAAAGGGCTACGCACCACGGAGACGTTGCGCAGGTTCACCACGCTGGCGAACGGTCGCCAGGAGGAGATGGTGGGCACCTACAGCACTATTCCTGATCTGAATTGGGCCGTGGTGGCGCAACGCGGTTTGGACAAAGCGCGGGAAGATGCGGGCGTGACCGAGCTCAATGCCCAGGCGCTGAAGTTCGTGCTGGTGGTTACATTCGCCGCGCTGATTCTTGGCTACATCTTTGCGGTGGGCATCAGCACGCCGATCCGAGCACTGGCGGCGTCGACGCGCGCCATCAGCCGCGGCGAGTTCCACCAACGCACTCCTGTGCAGGGCGCGGCGGAAATCAGCGAGCTGGCCGAAACATTTAACAGCATGGCCGGCGACATCGAGGAATTCGTCGAGCAACTCAAGCAAGCCGCCGAGAAAAATCGCGATCTCTTCCTGGGCTCGATCCGCATGCTTGCCGCCGCCATCGACGAAAAAGATCCGTACACGCGCGGCCATTCCGGACGCGTCGCAAAATTTTCCGTGATTATCGGCCAGCATCTTGATCTTCCGGCAGAGGACCTGGACAAGATTCGCATCTCAGCTCTGCTCCACGATGTCGGTAAGATCGGCGTGGATGACCGGGTCCTGAAAAAACCAGGCGCATTAACGACTGAAGAATTTGCCTTGATGAAGCAGCATCCGTTGAAGGGCGCGAATATCATGCGTCCTGTCGCGCAACTCAAGGAAATGCTGCCAGGCATCGAGCTGCACCACGAACATGTGGACGGCGCCGGCTATCCTCACGGCCTGCGGGGCGAAGCCATCCCGATGATGGCTCGCATCATCGCCGTGGCCGACACTCTCGACGCCATGACGACGAACCGGCCCTACCAGACGGCGATGGATCTGGAATTCGCTATGAACAAAATTCTGGCGCTCGCAGGAACAAAATTCGATCCAGCCGTCGTAGATGCGCTCGACCGCGCCGTTCAAACGGGAAAACTCAAGTTGACCGCCGTACTCGTCGAGGTCTAAGGGTCATTTCTCTCTTCCTGATCGAATCTACCCGGCCTTGACATGAATGAATGCGTGGCCTATTGTCCTGCGCGAAGACAGATGCGAAACCTCGGCCCTCAGAATCTTAAATTCCAGGGAGCAAACCCATTCATGCAGAAAATTAAATACAAATTATTGCTAAGTGCGCTCCTCGCGGCGCTCGTTTTCAGTGCGGCTTCTCAGGCAGCTCCCGCGGACAAGCGAAAACCCGGCCTGTATTGGACGATTGATACAGACAACGGAAAAATTGTCTGCAAATTGTACGAGGCGGAAGCGCCTGTCACCGTACGCACCATGGTGGGCCTGGCGATCGGAAAAATTTCCTACACGAACCCAGAAACCAAGCAGGTCATGCGCAATAAATTTTTCGATGGCCTGATTTTTCACCGCGTAATTCCCCCCGTCATGATTCAGGGTGGCGATATTCTGGGCACCGGTACGGGACGCCCGGAAGGCCCGGGCTTTCCGTACAAAAGTGAAATTGCGCCGTCGCTAAAATTTGATGTGCCGGGACGCTTGGCAATGGCCAATACCGGGCCGGACAAAAACGACACGCAATTTTTCATTACCGGGGTTGCTTATCCCGCATTCAACGGCAAATATACGATTTGGGGACAATGCGAAAACGTGGACGTCGTAAAGGCGATCGCGCAAGTCCCTCGCGGCGCCGGCGACAGGCCTAACTCGCCCGTCCGCATCCAGCACGTCATTGTCGAACGTGTAGGTCCGGCGCCGGCGGATGCTCCGGAAGCCATGCCGCCCGATAGCCCACCAAATTAGAATTGCGTCGGAAATTAACACAGAGAACACCGAGAAGAGCCACAGAGAGCACTGAGCCTTCGCGAATTCGCCATAACGTTTTCTCTGTGGCCCTCGGTGGCTCTTTGTGCACTCTGTGTTAAGTCTTTTAAGTATTCACAACAGCGATCACCGAACACTCAA
>JAOAPW010000335.1 GCA_025463105.1 Candidatus Acidiferrum typicum
GACCTCAATATCGTGGCCGTCAGGATCAAGCACCCAGGTCGCATAATAGCCAGGATAGTATTCGAGACGAGCTTGAGGTGATTCCTTACTCTTTCCTCCAGCTGCTAAAGCGGCCTTGTAGAATGCATCTACTTCGGAATGGTCTTTCGCTACAAACCCGACGTGAACGGCCTGAGGATCGGGCTTCCCTTCTTTGAGCCAGAAAAAATGTCTTTTGCCATCACCAAAACCTTTCAAGTCTGGGTGTCCGTCTTTGCCTTCGTAGTCTATAAGGGTTGTGATCCCAAGTGGCTTCAGAGCCTTGGCATAGAAAGCGACTGAACGCTTGAAGTCACTGACTGTGAGAATAACGTGGTCTATCATATTTTCCCCGGCGTTGCGGCATGGATGAAAATCGCTTTCCTTCTGTTGCGGTCATTTTTTCTTGCTTCTTTAATTGGTTTGTTTCTTTGTTTCTGCGTTTGTGCGTGTTTGCGGGTCGGAGCTTCAACTCCGACATTTATCCCAGAAAATGCCCAGGGGCTTTAGCCCCTGGAACCGCACCCGAGTATCACAATCATGTAGCAGGCGCCAAATTGGTGTCGAGACCCAGGCCCAGCCGCGCGGCCAACTCCTGACGCGCGCGCCACAAGCGAGCCTTCAGTGTGTTGCGCGAAACGCCTAATGCCTGCGCAGCTTCCTCGGCGGAGAGCCCTTCTATTTCGCGCAGCCAAAATGCAGTACGCAAAAGCGGCGAGATTTCCGCGAGCTTTTTGCCCACTCGCTCCCGAAGTTCTGTACCGGCATAGATTTGCTCGGGATTCGGACTTTCGTCGGCGAAGCGCTCGGCCAGAGGCATTTCTCCCTCAGCCGTGAAATCGTCAAGTGAAACCGCTGGACGGGAGCGCTTGCTCCTGCGCCGCATCAAAGCCGCGTTGATTACGATTCGAGTCAGCCAGGTCGAAAACTGCGAGCGGCGCTCGAACCTGGGGAGACTGCGATACGCAGAGAGCAGCCCTTCCTGCAACGCTTCCTCGGCATCCTCCGGGTTCCCCAGAACTCGCAATGCAGTCTGGTAGAGCGCACGTGAGTTCCGTGCGAACAATGCGTCGAGAGCTCGCGCATCGCCCTTCAAGCCTCGATCGATTAACTGCTCCTCGCTTTCTTCGGCGAGGTCCAGACTTGCAAAATTTTCCTTCGGATGACGATCAGCTTGATTCATGACTTCCCCCCTCGCGCTGGATGAACTCTGTGTATGAATTGCGTGCTCTCGTATTTCTTACTCAATAGGTGTTTCGCCTTCCCTGCCAGTTAAGATTCCTTCTTCTCTTAGTTAGACGTTCGAACCAGCCTTTTATTGTTGCGCCGGCACCGCTTGCTGTCGAACAGCCAGCGCGGCCGGAGGTCTGTGCTTAGCGCACAGAATGGAAGCGCCACCAAGCAAAAAACCTGTCAACAAAATGAGTATTAAAATCTTTTTTGGCTGCACGTTCACTTCCGCGCTTCCCTTTTTCCCCATAATCTCTTCGACGAATGCCCGAACCATGCAGCCACATCCTTTAATTTCTGCACCTTGCCGCCGCATCTCTGCCAACAATTGCTTTCCCGCAGGATCGATATAACTGACGGCCTTAAGATGGACTTCGGTCGTGGTGTCCGATTGGGGAGTTCTTTGCCTCCACAGCCGGTCCAATTCGGGAACCCATTCGCCTGAGAGTTTCCCCTCAAGCTCCCACGTTTCAGTCGTGTTTTCCTTCTTGATCGTTACTCTAAGCATATTCCTTCTTCCAGGCTAGATACAGACTTCAGCATGTTGTAGTCCAATCTGCCGAACAGAAGGCATTCTATATAAGTTATTGTTTTGTAATTGGTTACAATTAATATAGGCCTGAAGACAGCAAGATTCTGAAAGCGCATGACAGGATTTGTGCCGACATATGGGCACATGCCGATATATCGGCGTCTGAGGGAGCCCTCATCGGTGTCTGGCGACACCGAGTTTTTGCATTCGGGACTGCAGTGTCGTGCGTTTCATACCAAGCCGCGCAGCAGCCCCCTTTGGGCCTGCCAGTACCCAGTTGGTGGCCTCAAGGGCTTTAAGGATGTGCGCACGCTCTGCGGACTGAAGGGTGAGTACCTCCTCGGATGCTGGTTCAGATGGGAGCTTCACATCGCCGAGTGGGACTCGAAGGATTGGACCGGGCGAAACTATCACGGCACGCTCGATAAGGTTCTCCAGCTCCCGTATATTTCCGGGCCACGAATATCGCACCAGCAAGTCCAGCGTTTCGGAGGGGATCGTTTCGACGGCCCGGTTCATGCGCCGCGCATATTTTTGAACAAAGTAGCGCACCAGGGTGGGGATGTCGTCCTGCCGCTCGCGTAGCGCCGGCATGGTCAACGGAAATACCCGCAGACGGTAATACAGATCACTGCGAAACGTTCGGTCCGCAACCATCTCCTCCAAATTTCGATTGGTCGCGGTCACGAGGCGAACGTCGACTCGAATGGAGCGAACGCTACCCAGCCGCTCGAACTCCTGTTCCTGAAGCACACGCAAAAGCTTGGGTTGCAGTTCAAGAGGGATGTCCCCAACTTCATCCAGGAAAATCGTGCCGCGATGCGCCAGCTCGAACCTCCCGATACGCTGGGCGATCGCACCGGTAAAAGCGCCGCGCTCGTGGCCAAACAGCTCCGACTCGAGCAGGCCCGCGGGGATCGCCGCACAATTCACCTTCACAAATGTATGATCCCTTCGGAGACTCAGGTTGTGGATCGCGCGAGCAATGAGTTCCTTCCCGGTTCCGGTTTCCCCCTGGATGAGCACGGCGGAATCCGTAGGCGCCACGGTTTCGACCTGCTTCAATACCGCGCGCAGCAAGGGACTTTCGCCGACAATTTCCTCGAAGTTCATCTCCGAGCGAATTTCGTCCTCGAGATAAAGCTTCTCTTGCGCCAGCTTGTTTTTCAGTTCGCCAATTTCCTGGAATGCGAGGGCGTTTTCGACGGCGATGGCCACTTGTCCCGCCACCTGAACGAGCAAGTCCACGTCGCCCTGCTCAAATGCGGCGTCGCGGAGGCTGGCGAGGCTCAGAGTACCCAGGACGCGGTCGTGCGTAATCAATGGCATGGAGACAACGGAGCGCACGCCTTCGTCCCGCATGAGTCGCGAAGTGGGCGAATCGAATCCTCCCATGGCCGCGTGATCCAGGACCACCGGCCGGCGACTTCGAAAGGCGCTGCCGGCGATCGAACCATCGAGGGGGACCAGCATTTCCTCGTGAATCAATCCTTTTCCCTGCGGGAAATCCAGCGCCATGACGCGCATTTTATTCTTGTCTTCTTCGAATAGTGCGAGGCTCGTGTATTCATGGTGAATAACGCGGCGGAGGGAAGCGGAAATTGCGTTGAGCAACGCGCGCAGGTCGAGTTTCGAGACGATGGCGTTGTTCACTTCAAGAAGCACGCGCAGGCGGTCGCGCTCTTGTGCCAGTTGGCGCTGGTAAGCCTGCGCTCGCTCTAAATTCAGCGCATTGTCCACCGCCACTGCCACTTGCCGCGCCACCTGCTGTATAAAGCCGATTTCAACTTCGGCATAGTGGTGAGGCGTGGCGCGGCCGAAACTCAGCACGCCCAGTCGGCGTTGCGCTGTGGTAAGCGGAACCGAACAGAACGACCTCACGCCGTTCTCCCGCAAAATTTGCAGCAGCTCCGGGTAACGCGTCTCTTCTTCCGTGTCGTCCAGAATAAACGGCTGCTGCGTTTCCCAAACCCAACCGGACGGCGTCTCACCCATCGGGAATTCGGCTCCGGGACGGATTGTGCTGGGTTGCTCAGTTTCCAGAATATGCAGGCGCATGACATTGCGCACCGCGTCATGAAGAGTCAGATTGAGGTAATCAAATTCCACGACGCCGTGCAGCCGCGCCGCCAGTTCATGAAACAATTCCCCGAGGTCGCGATGTTGCGCAATGGCTTCCGCTACCTCCAGAAGCGCCTGGTGCTGCACTTCCGGAGAATTAGCCGCCCACTGCCGGGTGGGAACATCATTCATGCCGTCGAGAATAGCACCTGAATTCGTCAGGGCTCAACTTAGAGGACGACAATCACAGATCGTCGAGTCCTTTGACAAATGACGGATGACATTATTTCGGCAGATTGAGCGGATTGCGCACGACCAGAATCAGTTTCTGAATTTCTTCCCGGTTAGGGGCGAGGAACTTCTCGTTTACGGTCTTGGCACTGCTCAGCCGTTCTTGTAGCGGCGTTGGAGCGTGGTCGGGGGCCGCCGGCATCTCTTTTGTCGAGGTAACCGCCAGCGCGGGATTCGGTACCGCTGATTCGACAGCCTCCGCGATGCCGCGGTACGTTTTCGCGTCGATTTTCATTTCGTCCGCGACGATTTGGTCCATCGCGAGCGCCACTAAATTTGCCGTTGCCAGAGTTTTTACGTCACCCTGAGTAGGAACGCGTCCTGAACCGCTGCCCGCCAGGATCCTGCTGGCGCCTTCGATCGCGGCCTTATCCGCGGACGTAGGATTTTTCACGCGCTGGGCTGCTGCGCGCATCACTTTCAAGTAGAGCTCGACGTCATCCGTGGTCAAGGGATCGAGTTTCTGTTCCGTTTGCAGATCGAGAGGCGCTTCCGCGGGTTTTGCGCCGGGCGTCGCGGGTGAATTTTCGCCCCCCTCTGAGAGTGGTGAGGATTCTTTGCGGCCGCAGCCGGAAAAGGAAACAGCGGCGCTGAGCAGCATCATCAGCGAGAGCGTTCGAACGTATTGTGAAAAGCGCTTCATGATCTTCGGGCAGCGAAATCTTACGGTGCGCGGCGCTGCGCGTCAATTCAGCAATGCGCGGCGTGTGTCAAAAAACATTCGAACGAAGAACATTTTTGAAATATTTAAAAAATGAATTGACAGGCACCGGAATTCGACCGCATAATTATGCAGTTGACTGTATATTCTTTGAACCCATGGGACTGAACGCACAAAAACGGTTTCGACAAGGACAGATCTTGAAACTGATCACCAGCGAACCGATCTCCAGCCAGGATGAGTTGCGGCGGCGGCTTTCGCACGTGAAGGTTCGCGTGACGCAGGCGACGCTTTCGCGGGACATGTCCGAACTGAAGCTGGTGAAGACCTCCGAGGGTTACAAGCCGCTTACCAGCGGCGAGGAAGCCTCGACGCCCTTGCCGCCGCTCGGCCGCGCACTGCGCGAGTTTTTGGTTGACCTGCGCCCGGCGTTCAACCTGCTGGTGCTGAAGACTCCGCCCTCTGGCGCGCAACCGCTCGCCGCGGCGCTCGATGCCGAAAAATTCAAGGAAGTGGCCGGAACGATTGCCGGAGACGATACGGTTCTGGTGATCACGCCTTCGCGCCAGGCGCGCGCCGCCGTCCAGAAACGAATGGAGGATCTGCTCCGATGAGTGACCCGCAACGGGTCGCCGTAGTCGGAGCGACGGGCTATGCAGGTTTCGAGCTGGCCCA
>JAOAPW010000498.1 GCA_025463105.1 Candidatus Acidiferrum typicum
ATAGGCGATGCTCAGCACCGCGGCGGCCGTGTAACGTCCGATGCCGGGCAATGCGAGCGCCGCGTCGTACTCGCTGGGAAAACGCCCGGCGTGGCGCGCATCGATTTCCTGAGCCGCGCGAAGCATATTTTCCGCGCGGCTGTAATAACCGAGTCCTGCCCAGTGGCTGAGAACAGCTTCGGCGCGAGCGCGCGCCAGCGCCTGCATGTCCGGAAACCGCAAGAGGAAACTTTCGTAGTAGGGCACCACCACGGCAACACGCGTCTGCTGCAGCATAATTTCGGAAAGCCAGATGCGGTAGGGATCTTTCGTTCTTCGCCAGGGCAGGTCGCGTTTGCGCTTGGAAAACCAGCCCAGCACTTGGCGCCTGAATTTGGCGGTTTCGGGAGGGGTGCGGGCTCCCTCTGGAGCCCGAAGGAATTCGGACGGTGACGCTACGCTCACGGCACGTATTGTCGCACATTGGGATTTGCAGGAGGAATCGCGGGACAAGCACTCTCAACTGTTCGGATAAAGCGCTTTGTTCGTCATTCCGAGCGAAGCGAGGAATCCCTCCTTTTTGGTCATAATGCAAGAGGGATTCCTCGCTTCGCTCGGAATGACAACCGGCTTTCTTTTATTGTGCTTAGTCGCTGACCAAAGCAAATTAGAGCGACGGCAAAAACAAAATATAGGAGGAACTCCACAGCTGAGTGGGAATCGAGCCGCGCGGCTGGCTGGTCAGAACGATTTTGAAAATGTTGGAGGCGTCGGAAAGCGAATCAAGGAAGTTGTGGTCGGCTTGGGCCTTCAGCGGGGAGACTCGCGCCAGGCACCGCAGCACGTCGTAGACAATTTCTCCGGCGATCGTTCGCGGCGTTGCAAAACCGGCCGAACGGAACTCGAGGACCGAATTGATTTCATAAAAATGCCACGCCAGTCCCGCGCAAAGCGCGACAGCGCGCTCAAATCGATCGGCCCCGAGCACGGAAAGTTCCTCGCGCGAATTCATGTAGGGGTCAAAGGCCAGCAGAACCCGCCGCTCGTCCTCGCGCGCATACTCGCGGACTTGCAGCGCTCCAGTCCTGGCCGTGGCTTTCCAGTCCACGTGCCGGGCGCTATCGTTGAATTGATAGTCGCGGATCGAATACAGATCATTTCCGCGGCCGCGCTGGTAGCTTTCCATCTCGCCGCTCACCAGCGGCAGAATTTCGCAGAGTTGTTCGGTGGGCTCGACGGAAGGATAAACCAGCGCTTCAACTTCTGAACCCACGCGGCGCGTCTTCTCCAGAAAGCCAAAAGGGAATTTCGTGCGCAATCCGAGAGCATCCTGCCGGTAAATTCCCCGCCGGGGAAACGTCAGCTCCACATTTTGCCGCACGGTTTGCTGGCGTGGAACGTGCGGAAAATAAACCGGGCGTGCAAGAATGCCCGGCGCCGGCTCGGCCAGTGGTTTTTTCTTCGTTTTCTGTTTTTCGTCGCTCACCAGCAAAACGGAAAATGACGGCATGGTCTGCTTCGTATTATGGAGCTCGGCAATGGCCATGATCGGCTTCCCGGCAAAAATATGCTCGGGCATTTCGAGCTGCACATCGACGCCACTCAGCACCAGTCGCGACAGCAATCCCGAAATCAGCACGCCCGCGAGCAGGCATGCCAGTATCATGAAGAGAAGGTTGTTTCCAGTGTTAAGCGCTGCCAGCGCGACCACCAAAACTCCGCCCAAATAAACCATTCCTTCGCGCGTCAGTTTGTAGTCAATCTGGTAGGACAGCCACCACAGCGGAGTACGCCGCGCCAGCACGGGAACAATCGTCAGGGCCACCCAGCCCGCCAGCGCCAGAGCACCGAGCCCCGAAACGGCCGCCAGAAACAGGTGGCCGCCATCGGCCGCCGCGCCGGTATAAAGCGCCAGAAACAATGCGGCCCCGAGCGCCACCAGTGCGACGAAAAAACTTCGCCAGCTTGGCCGGTCCAGGCCATGCCAACGGCTTTCGTTGCGGGGTCCAAGTCGAGTGCTCGCCCGTCGTTCGAGGGATTCGAAATTCATGGATTTCAGACTTTCCTCAGAGCGGGACGCGAGTGGATTCCATGATTTCGCGCAGAATCGCTTCGACCTGCGCGGTTTTTTTCTGCGTCGTCGCAAAGCGCGTGTTGACCACCACGCGATGAGCGAACACCGGCAGGATGAGTTGCTTAAAATCATCCGGGGTGCAGAATTCGCGGCCCTCGAGATAAGCCCGGGCCTGCGCCGCCCGCTGCAGCATCAGCAAACCGCGAGGGCTTACGCCCAGCGTGAGCTGTTCGGTGCGCCGCGTCCGCTCGACAATATCAATGGCGTAGTCGCGCAGGCTGTCGTCAACGCGCACCAGCTCCACCGCCCGCTGCATCATTTCGACGTCGCCCGCTTCCATGACCGCGGAGACTTCCGACGCCGCATCGCGTCCGCCCGTGTGCTGCTGCATGATCTCGCGCTCGCTTTCGCGCGACGGGTATCCCATCCCGGTGCGGAGCAGGAACCGGTCCAACTGCGATTCGGGCAGCGGATACGTGCCGTGATGCTCGATGGGATTCTGCGTTGCCAGCACCATGAACGGCCGCGGCAGTTTGTGCGTGGTGTTATCCACCGTAACTTGCGCTTCGTTCATCGCTTCCAGCAGCGCCGATTGCGTCTTTGGCGTTGTGCGATTGATTTCGTCCGCCAGAACGATGTTGGCGAAAATAGGTCCCGGTTTGAAATCGAATCGCTGCTCGATCTGGTTGAATATGCTGGTGCCGACCACGTCCGAAGGCAGCAGGTCCGAAGTAAATTGGATGCGCTGGAACGAGCAGTGAAACGAGTTCGCGAGGGCCTGAGCCAGAGTTGTTTTGCCCACGCCGGGGACATCCTCGATCAGCAGGTGGCCCCTGGCCAGCAGCGCTACGATCGAGAGGCGGATGACTTCATCCTTGCCGCGAATAACGCGCGAAATCGAACTCAGTAACTGTGCAATCTGGTTTGCCGTCGCCGTGGTCATAGGTTGAAAATCCCGGTGGCTTCTGTTACAAACTTTGAGTGCGGGATCCGATGGGAGCCCGTAGAATATCAGCCCGCAATATGAATGTCTGGTTCATGGGCGATTAGCTCAGTGGTTAGAGCGCTCGCCTCACACGCGAGAGGTCCAAGGTTCAAGTCCTTGATCGCCCACCATGAACAACTAAGTCTCTCATCATTTCCTCAGCTTGTTGATACAGAGAATGGTTAGATGTGTTCAAGAAGTGATTCGAAGGCGTCCAGCGGAATCCTTCAGGCCCCATCGAAAACAGAAGTTCGATGCGGTCTTGAAGTCCAGCACCCCGCCACCAGAAAGATAAATTCTTAAGTTTATAGTTTGTGTTTTCAATGAGTTCCATCATGGCGGCGTGTTCTTGGTCGAGCGCCCGCAGACCCTCTTGAAGTTGTTCAAGATCGTTCTGAATGCTGGCTTTCATATAATACCTTGAATACGGGCTTCTATGGCCTTCGCGTTCATAGCCTGCTGTGCTGCCAACATGATGCAACGCGCACAACAAAGGTTGGGATAAAACCAGGATGGCCCGCTGCGGGAAACTTTGTCGGGCCGAAGGGTATTACCTGGCCTTTTCGGCAGCATCTTCGGCCATGAACCGCAGCATCTGCTCCTTCAATTGCGCATCCACTTCGTCCGCGATGGTGGCAACGTCGGAAAGCAGCAGGCTCGTTTCCAAATGCTCCCCATTTTTGTGCAGCGTCGAAAAAATGCTGACCTGCAAAAGCCGAGACTCCTGTACCGCCATCGCTACCGTGTAGCCTCGCTTACGCTTGCCCGGTAGTCTTCGGTTGGCCTGTACTACTTAGATTTCCTACGATCCGTAGTGGTCGGCCGGGC
>JAOAPW010000357.1 GCA_025463105.1 Candidatus Acidiferrum typicum
CGGCCCGGCGTAGCCGATGCGCTGGCCAAAAATCCCACGTGTCCCATTGAAGTGCTTCGGCCCGTCGTTCGTTATTTATCGGTTACTGCCGTCCAGGATTTGTTCGAGGACCTGGACCGGATGAGCACATCTCCCGCACTCGTCGCGGCGTTGATCGAGTCCACGGTGGTGTCCGCGGAGCAGCGCGCACAGCTTGTCGAACTGCAACGGCAGGATCCGGAAGGCGTCGAAGCTTTTCTGGAAGCGGCGGAAATTGCCGAGCCTGATGCTGCCAAACGCCAAACTCTTTTGCAGAAAATTTCACAGTTGCGTGTAGTTGAGCGCGTGCAATTGGCGATGAAAGGCACACGCGAAGCGCGCAACATGCTCATTCGCGATTCCTGTAGGGTCGTGCAACGCGCGGTGCTTCAATCTCCTCAACTTACCGGCCGCGAAGTGGAAGGTTTCGCCGCCATGACCAGCTTGAGCGACGAAACGCTGCGTCTTATCGCCAACAACAGGAAGTTCCGGAAGAATTACACTGTGACTCGTGCGCTCGTAAACAATCCGAAAACCCCTCTCGAGATTTCCCTTCACCTGCTCCCAGGCATCACTCCTCAAGACCTCAAACTTTTGACGACCAATAAGAACATTCCCGATACCCTGCGCACCACGGCCTTGCGGCTTCAGCGTAGGCGCTCCGACGAGCGGAAAGACAGCTAAGGGAATTTGAAACCACGGATGCACACGGATAAACACGGATAGAAGAAATCGAAGAGATAAGGACCCTTGGAGATACAAAAAGTTAGATACCGTCAGCGTGGTTGAGAGTTCTCTGTGCTCTTTGTGACCTCGGTGTTCTCAGTGTTAAGTTTTTTTTGCGTCTGCTTTTGACTTATCGGTGTTCATCCGTGTCCATCCGTGGTTTCAATCCCTACAAAAAAGACTGATCAAATGGTTTCGGGAAAAGAGCCGACATCCGGTGCAGCTCGACTTTCCCTTTCAGGTTCGCGAGGACGACATGCGCGTCACCGCAGAATTCCCAGATGATCTGACGGCAAGCTCCGCACGGGGGCGTGAGTGAATCGGTGTCGGTCACGACGGCAACGCTGTCGAATCCGCGCTCGCCTTCGGAGATGGCCTTGAAGATCGCGACGCGCTCGGCGCACAGCGTCAAGCCGTAGGTGGCGTTCTCCACATTGCAGCCCGTGAAAATTCGCCCGGATTTCGCGCGCACCGCCGCGCCCACGCGAAAATTAGAATAGGGCGCATGCGCGTGTTCTCTCGCGGTTCGCGCCGCCGCAATCAGCGCGTCGTGTTCGGCCATGGCAGATCCTCGTTCATGCGCGGAATTACGGCGCGCAAAAGCGCCACGAAATCCGCCTTCACGCGCTCGCCGGTTTCGAGCACTTCTTCGGTGGTGATCGGCTGATCGAGAATTCCCGCAGCCATGTTCGTGACGCAGGAAATTCCCAGCACGCGGATTCCCATATGCGCGGCCGCAATCACTTCCGGAACGGTGGACATGCCGACCAGGTCCGCTCCGATCACCCGCAGGTAGCGAATTTCGGCAGGCGTTTCGTAACTGGGCCCGGTCAGCCCAGCATATACCCCCTGGCCCATCTCGACGCCAAGGCGCTTGCCTTCCTCGAGCGCCGCATCCTGATATGGCTTCCAGTAAACCTGCGTCATATCTGGAAAGCGCGTGCCGAAACGCTCGTCGTTCGGGCCAATCAGGGGATTTGTTCCCTGAAGATTGATGTGGTCGCGCAATACGACCAGGCATCCCTGCTTGAATTCGCGATTGATTCCGCCGGCGGCGTTGGTGAGGAGTGCAGCACGAATTCCCATTCGCGCCATCACGCGCATGGGAAAAATCACTTCGCGTGGCGTGTAGCCTTCGTACAAATGCACGCGGCCTTGCATCGCCGCCACAGGAACGTCTCCCACTTTGCCGATGACCATGCGCCCTGCGTGTCCGATGGCGGTGGATCGCGGAAAATGCGGAATTTTGCTGTAGTCAATGCGCACAGCGCCGGCCATCTCGTTCGCAAAAGCACCCAGACCGCTACCGAGCACCAGGCCGATGCGTGGTCGCAGTTTTGTTTTTGAGAGAATAAATTTGGCGGCGCGCTCGGCGCGCACAAAATCCTGTCCAGGTTTTGCAGGCGCTTTCGTGGATGCGTTCATTTCAAAAACATTCCCACAATCGAGGCCGACATCAGGTTCGCCATGGTTCCCGCGAGCATCGCGCGAATTCCGAATTTCGCGAGTTGCGATTTCTGATTGGGGGCCAGCGCTCCGATTCCGCCAATCTGCATGCCGATTGAACTAAAATTTGCAAATCCGCATAGAGCAAACGTCGCAATGGTGAACGATCGCGGATCAAGCGTGCCTTTCATCGGTCCGAGATAGGAAAAGGCAACCAGCTCGTTGACGACCATGCGCGTGCCCAGCAAGTTTCCGATTTGCACGCAATCACGCCAGGGCACGCCAATGATCCACGCGACGGGCGCGAAGGCCAAGCCGAAAATTTGCTGCAGGCTTGACGGAAAACATAACATACCGTGGCCGCCAAGCCAGTTATGAATGCCGCCCATGATGCCGTTGGTCAGAGCGATCAGCGCCAGAAATGCAATCAGCATGGCCCCTACGTTGATCGCCATGCCCAGGCCTTCGGTGGTCCCGCGCGCGACGGCCGCAAGAAAATTTGTATCGCGCTCGACGTTTTCCATGTGTACGGTGCCCATGGTTTTCGGTTGACCGGTTTCCGGAACCAGCATTTTGGCCATCATTATCGTTCCCGGCGCGGTCATGATTACCGCCGTGAGCAGGTGCCGTGCCTCCACTCCGAACGCGATATAGGCCGCCATGATTCCGCCGGAAACGTGCGCCATGCCGCTGGTCATGATCGTCATCAGCTCGGACTGCGTCAGATCGGGAAGAAACGGGCGAATCGTCAGCGGAGCCTCGGTCTGCCCCATGAAAATGCTGGCTGCAACGTTCAAAGATTCGGCGCCGCTGGCGCCCATCACGCGCTGCATCAGCCACGCCGCGCCACGAATGACGACCTGCATGACTCCGAGGTAGTACAAAAGTGCAAAGAGCGCGGCGATAAAGATAATCGTCGGCAGAACCTGAAACGCGAAGATAAAACCGAGCGAGGATCGCTGTTTCCCAATCTCGCCAAACACGAATTCTGAACCCACGTAAGAGTAAGCTAGGAGCCTATTGACTGCGTTGCCCGCACGAAAAAAAAGCTGCTGGCCCAACGTCCAATAAAACACCAGAAACGCGAATGCGATTTGCAGAGCAAGGCCCCAAGCGATTGTCTTCAGCTTGATGGCGCGGCGATCGGTCGAAAACAGATACGCCAGCGCCAGCATGGTAAGCAATCCCAGCACGCCCGTAAATCGCGCCATCCGCCGCACCTCGCTCCCGTTGCAGCCGGGAAATGACCGTCACATTAACATGCCGTGGAATACAGTGGGACGACGAAATTGTGATGTGCAGGATTTGCAGATGCCCAAGGAGCAACTAGGAGCTGCGGAGTCAAATCATGGTTTACATCCGGCACATTCTGAGTCACGCTGAATATGACGAGAAGGAGTGGCAACAAGCATGATTGTAGTATCCGAAAAATATGCGCTTGAAGTCAGGTCGCCAACGCCGATAACATCCGAGCGCCAGCATAGGGAATACCTCTCGGTCCTGGACAAGCTCGCAAGCAAAGAGAATCCAACGGATGAAGAAGAGAAATATGCCGAAGTCTTAATGGCTTTGATCGAAGCTTACGAAGAAGAGCATCATTCCGTTCCCGATGCTTCCCCGGTGGATGTGCTTCGCACGCTGATGGATGCCAATGATCTCCGGCAAAAAGACTTAGCCCCTATCTTTGGCTCTGAGAGCATCGTATCCGAAGTCTTGCACAAGAAACGTGGCCTCAACAAAACCCACATAGAAAAATTGAGCAAACGATTCAACATTTCTCCGGCAGTGTTCTTCTAGCGGACGACGAATTTGTAGACCTGAAGTCAGAAGCCCTCTCTACGCGCCGATCACGCGGTAGATTAGCGGCGGGATCGTCTTCGGCTTTTCAGGCTCGATCTTGTAGGCCGTCTCAACCAGCCGCCGCGCTTCGTCAAGACGCGTCGCCGCATTGTAATGGAGTGTGCAGAGCGGCTCGCCGCGAGTTACGGCGTCTCCGATGCGTTTGTGAAACTCTATACCCACTGCGGGATCGATAGCATCTTCCTTTTTTTCGCGGCCTCCGCCGAGCACCACGCAGGCTGTGCCCAACTGCTCGCATTGCGTCGCGGCGATAAATCCATCGGCACGACTGGTAACGTCCAGCGTCTGGCTAGCGCGCGCGAGCCGCTGAGGATCGTCAATCACTCCAACATCTCCGCCTTGCAGCCCAACAATTTCACGGAATTTTTGACGAGCCTTCCCAGAGGCAATCAAGTCCGCCGAAAGTTTTTTTCCTTCTTCTACGGTTTTTACTCGTTCACCGAGGAAAAACATCCAGGCCGCCAGTTCCTGGCACAAGTCGCTCAAGTCGGCGGGACCCTCGCCGCTTAATACCTCTATCGATTCGGCAACCTCCATGGCGTTTCCGGCCTTGCGGCCGAGCGGCTGATTCATGTCCGTCAGCAACGCGACGACCTTCTTGCCCATGCGTTTGCCGGTCTCGACGAGCAGTTCAGCAAGATTTGCGGCGTCGTCGATCTTTTTCATGAACGCGCCGGACCCGGTCTTCACGTCGAGCACCAGCGCATCGATTCCCTCGGCCAGTTTTTTGCTCATGATGGACGCGCAGATCAGCGCCGGACTTTCCACGGTGCCGGTGACGTCACGCAAAGCGTAAATTTTCTTATCCGCCGGCGCAATTTCAGCGGTTTGCCCAATCAGGGCGCAGCCGCAAGCATCCAGGACCCGCCGGAAATCGGTCAGAGAGAGATTCACGTTGAAACCAGGAATGGATTCGAGCTTATCGAGGGTGCCGCCGCTGTGTCCCAGGCCGCGGCCGCTAATCATCGGGACTTTGAGGCCACCCGCGGCGACAATGGGAGCGATCACGAGTGACGTCTTATCGCCCACGCCACCGGTCGAGTGCTTGTCCACTTTTCGACCCCGCAGATCGGAAAAATCGAGCACGCTGCCCGAGTGGAGCATCGCTTCGGTCAGGGCGGCAATTTCCGGGCGGCTCATCCCGCACAGAACAACGGCCATCAGCCACGCCGACATCTGATAGTCGGGGACGTCGCCGCGAGTATATGCGGAAATCAGTTCTTCGATTTCTTCACGTGTAAGTTCGCCAGAGTCTCGCTTGCGGCGGATGAGATCAACGGCGCGCATTTTTTTGAGGATTAGTCGGCCGCAGCGTGCTGGGATCCCTCAGAAGTTCCCGGGAGGAGTTCGAGGTGGGTAATTTCCGCGGGGCAACGGAGACGCCATGGCAATACGATCGTACCAATTCCCCGGCTGACATAAATTTGCGTCGGCCCGAGTCGATCCCAGCCGATTTTGTAACGCAAACGCTCAGGGGAACGGCCGTAAACAGTTCCGAGAAGCGGCAAGTTCACCTGCCCGCCGTGTGTATGGCCGGAGAGAACCAGGCTCACTCCATGACGGGATGCGAGATGAATTATCCGCGGGTTGTGTGCCAGCAAGATGGTAGCAGCGTCGCGAGGGATCCCACTCACCGCACGCCGCACGTCGGCGCCGTAGCCATAATCGTCCACGCCGGCAACATAGAGGGACGACCCCCCAAAATGTACTGTAGCGTGTTGATTACGAAGAACTTCTATATGCTTCCGTCTCAGCGCAGAGGTAACGGCATCGGCGCCCACCCGAAAATCGTGGTTTCCCAGAACGGCAAGAACTCCGTAGCGCGCGCGCAAGCGGCTTAGGATTTCCGCGGCAGGCTCGATATTCGCGCGAGAATAGGTGACGAAGTCTCCGGTGAGCACAACGATATCGGCACGGAGACGATTGGTTTGCTGCACAGCGTCAGCAAGCCATTGCTCCGGCAAAAATAACCCGTGATGAATATCTGAAATTTGGACAATGCGAAGACCACTGAACGCTTCTGGAAGCGCATCCAGCCAGATGCGCTCGTCGTTCACGGTAAAACGATCGCTCGACGCCCACTGCGCGCGCTTCAGACCTGTTTCACCGGAAGCGTAGTGCTCAATTCCGCCGCGGCGCCATCGGCACATCCAGCGCGCGAGTCTTTCTGCAACGCTCGCGCTTTCCGGCGCAGGAAATATAAAACTATTGCCCATTATTCCCTCAGTTAAATAATCAACTCGGCCAGCCTAACACTGCCCGGAAACCGAGTCAACGCAACGTTTTACCGGGTTTTGTGCAAAACGATATAGGAGTTCCGGGCTCAATCCACCGCCGAATCTTTTGTCCGCCACTAAGGCGAGGAGCGAGTCGCCGAGCGTTCCGCGATGTCCGCGGCAATATGTATCATTTCGGAATGGACGCAGCCATTTGACGCGAGCAGTTCTCGGTCGCCAAGTTGATATGGCTGACCGTCAAAGCGAGTTACACTCCCGCCCGCTTCGCGAACCAGCAGAACACCCGCAGCAGTGTCCCAGGAGTGCAGTCCGAATTCCCAAAATCCTTCGAATCGGCCGCAGGCTACCGATGCGAGGTCCATCGCGGCCGATCCGTCTCGCCGCACTCCATGCGAGCGCAGCGTAAAGTCCCAGTAATAATGGATATTCGGATTCTGCGAGCGCTTTACGCTTGGAAAGCCGGTGCACAGCAGGCTCGTCGCGAGCTTTTCGATCGCGGAGACATGGATTTTCTTCTGATTCAAGTACGCGCCCCCGCCTTTAACGGCCGTGAATAATTCTCCGCTTATCGGTTGATAGATAACGCCGGCGATTAATTCTCCCGCCTCTTCAAGGCCGATCGAAACGGCAAAGCACGGGTATCCATGGGCGAAATTGGTGGTGCCGTCAAGAGGGTCCACGTGCCAGCGGAATGGCGAATCGCTTTCAGAGCCGCCTCCTTCCTCGGCGACAATCGCATGCTTCGGGAAACGCGTGCGGAGGAGGGTCACAATAGCTTGCTCGGAGCGGCGATCGGCCTGCGTAACGATGTCGACTTCGCCCTTGTAGCTGATGTCCACCGGGCGGGCAAACTCCGTCGTAAGAATGCCGCCCGCCTGATGGGCAGCTTCGATAGCGACTTCCAGAAATGGATTAGTGCCGCTCATATGTCTATGTTTCGGACTTCCCTCAGTAGCTTCAGCCTGTGTTCTGTTGTACTACTGGAACGTCAAAATCACGCAGGCTGAAGCCTGTGCTACTTGAGTCCGCACCCGTTAATCATGCCAGAAGTTCGCCGCGCAAGACAGGCGCGATCATTCCAGGTGGCCGCCGGAAAAGTATTCCTTGCGGCTGCGTACCTTGCATTCGCATTTCACACGCACTTCGAGGGAGCGGTAGGTTCCGTCGGGAGGACGGGGGTTGGGATAGTAGCCCAGGCGGTACTGCGTGCGAAGTTCCCGGTCGATGCGATCGAACATGTCGGTGAGTTCGCCGACGGTGTTTGGGAAATAAATCGCGCCACCGGTTGAATCCGCGATTGTTTCCAGCGCGTGCTCTCCGGCCGTATTGCGGCCTCCTTCATTTTTCACCACGCGCACGACGATAGTGTAAAGCAGCGCGTCGGCGCGCAGAGCGGCGCGCCGCGCGGTCTCAAAATCCGCACGGCTGGTGGTTTCCCCGGCATCGGTGACCAAAACAATCACGCGGCGACGGCCCGAGGGATTGCGTGCCAGCGCCTGCGCGCCCAGATACACGGCGTCGTAAAGCGCGGTCCCGTCGCCGGGCACGATATGTTTGAGCGCGGCTTGCAGGAAGGGCACGCTCGAGGAAAACGGCGCAAGCTGGGTTACGGCGTCGGCGAATTCATAAATCGCCATGCGGTCTGCGGGACGCACCAGTTTCTGAATGAAACGCGAGGCGGCATCGGCCTCGAATTCGAGGTCCTTAATTTCACTCAGACTCGAATCAATCATCAAGGTGAGGTCCAGAGGTTGCTGCGTTTCGGGCTCGAAAATTTCTATTTTTTGTTTGACACCTTCTTCATAGACCTCAAATTGGCTCTGTTCGAGATCCAGCGCCGGGCGTCCGTCCTTGTCGAGGACACTGGCGAGCGTGCCGACCAGGCTGACTTCGGAGCGAATGCGTGCGCGCGGATCCTGGTCCGCGCGCTGCCCAGCAGAGACGCCCGATTGGGTCGAGGCGGCCATTAGCAATAGAGCCGACGCTAATACGCAGCAGAGGGCCAGGCGAAGGCCCATCGGGAAACATCGCTTCGGCACGGTCACACTGAGCCTCTGCGATGGTGGGCTTTAGAATTCATCGGCAAAGAGAATAGATTCCTGCAGGGGCAAAAAGGATTGCTTATGCGGAAGGGATTTCTCCTTCGGCCCATGCGGCGCCATCTCGGAAAAATTCCTTCTTCCAGATCGGCACGGTGCTCTTGAGAGTATCGATGCCGAAGCGGCAGGCGTCAAACGCGGCGGCGCGGTGCGCCGAGCACACCACGATGAGTACCGAGGTTTCGCCGATTTCCAGCCGTCCAAGACGATGAACCATGGCGAATCGACGGATTGAAAATTTTTCACGCATTCGCTCGCCGATTTCGCACATTTTGGCCAAGGCCATGGCCTCGTAGGCCTCGTACTCCAGATATAAAGTTGTCCGGCCGCCGGAATGGTTGCGCACAATGCCCTCAAACACGACGACCGCGCCATCGGGCGGCGCCTTTAGCTTTTCAAAAATCTCCGCGGTGTCAATGCGATTTCGGACCAGGGCGCATTGGTTCTCTCCGACGGCAGCGCCGGCTGAAGTGCCGCCTCCGCTCACGGGAGGAAGAAACGCGACCTCGTCTCCGGAAGAAAGCGGGGCGCGCCATTCGGCGAATTCCTGATTTACAGAGGCGACCACGGAAGACCGGAACTGCGCAAGTTCGGGGAAACTGCGGCCATAGCGGGCAAACAAATCCTCGACGCGGGCGCCTTCGGAGAGTTCGGCACTTTCCTCCGTTTTGCCAACGATATCCTTTAACCGGCCAAAAAAAAGAACTCGCACTTGCATGACTGTATTCTATCCGCGAAGGAGGAAAACTTCCAAGAAGTGGATTGTGCCGTAGGGATCAGTTTCCTATGAGAGGCGCATTCGGACTTGCCTACAATCACTCAACAATCACGCCTGTAACAGAGTTCGGGAAGGGGAGCGGCTTCAACGGCACGGTTCATTGAAAAACATGCCAGTAGTGATCGACAAACCATCCAATTATGAATAACAGACCTGTGACTATATGAACGCCGACCGCTTTTCGAAACGAAGCAGGATCTTGTTCACGAGAGATAAGCCCTTTCTCAAATCGCAAGGGGCTCACCGTTACGCCAATAAATTGGGACAAAACAGCTAAAGCGATAACGAACAACCCCCTCAACGCTGCCATCTATGTTATCTCCTTCCGGGCTGCTGGCGACATGGAACGCTTTGGCATCTCCTCGTCTTTTGGATATTGGCTATTCTCGCCCGTTGATGGCAGCCATTTCAGCTC
>JAOAPW010000358.1 GCA_025463105.1 Candidatus Acidiferrum typicum
CGCCGTATTTTTTGATGACGTCGGCTTGATAAGGCTCCTCGCGGATGCTCGTCGTCGGACCGGCCGCTTTTACTTTCCATTCATCGCCTTGTTTGAGCATTACCGGGCCACAGTGGTAAAGCACGCAGCCGTTGAGGTCAACGGGCGGCGGATTCTTCATCAAGTAGGCGTGCACGTTGTCGCGGCCGGTAAACATCTCACCGTTGATCAGGACCAGGTCGCCTACTTTCAGCGCGCGCATCTGCGTTTCCGTGAGCGGAGGAGTCAGCACGACTTCGCGGCCCGTCAGCGTGAAGCCCGCGCCGCGCGCCATGCGTTCGACAGGACGCGAAGGATCGCGGTAAAGCCATTCGGTAATCGCGCCGGTGGCCGCATCGAGACGCACACCCAGTCTGCGAAATGCCCAGCAATCGTAGGCTACCGAAACAAAGAAGCTCGCGGGAAGGCGGTTTGCGGCAATAATTTTGCAGCCAATCAACGAAGCTTTGCCGCCGAATCCCATCGCGCCCACGCCGAGTTTCTTTGCCTCTTCCATAATTTCGGCTTCGAGTTTCGCCAGTGCGGGATTGGGATTTACGTCGTCGAGCGTCCGGAACAGTTGCCCCTTCGCAAGATCGTAGCCGTGAGCGCGATCGCTGCCAATGCAAACTCCCACAGCACCGGGCGCGCAGCCCTGTCCCTGCGCCTGCCATACGGCGTGCAGGATGCATTTGCGCACACCTTCGAGGTTGCGGTCGGCGCGGCCCAAATGGTCCAGAGTGCAGGGCACCGAATACTGAATGTTTTTATTTTCGCAGCCGCCACCCTTTAGAATTAATTTAACTTCGATTTCATTTTCTTCCCATTGTTCAAAATGGACGACCGGCGTTTCTTCGCCAAGATTGTCGCCGCTGTTTTTCCCCGTAAGAGAATCCACCGAATTGGGGCGCAATTTTCCGAGGCGCGTCGCTTCGGCAACGGCGTTGAGAATCGCTTTCTTGAGCTTGATCTGATTCACGCCGACGGGAGTGTGAATCACAAAAGTAGGCATTCCGGTATCCTGGCAAATCGGCCCCGTATCGTCGCTGGCCATATCGACGTTGGACAAAATAATATCGAGCGCCTGGGAAGATTGAGTTCCTGGAGTTTCGCTGCCGGCCGCGATCGACATTGCGGCGCGCACGTCGGGCGGAAGATTTGTGGACGTCTGAGTAATAAGTTCCAGCAGGCTGCCGGCAAGGAATTCCATCACGTGTCTCCCGAATTCGACGGTTCACTTCTCAAACAGAATTAGAATCTCACCAATCAGACGATTACATTGTTCTGCCGAAATCGTGCGTGGCTTTTGGTGGTGAATTCAATTGTCTCAAATTCAAGATTTGAATTCCACAACGTGGCGTGCAGGACATCCGTACCTTGCAGGCTTTCGCCGAACGCGCTAACTTGGTAGGACGATGCATTCAGATTCAGACAGCGTCATTCGGGCCGAAAACAGGGCGCAGGGATTGCGCATCAAGAGGAATAACCTGATCGCGGCTTCGCTGTCCGGTCTGGCGCTCGTTTTCATATCCGTAAAGTTTGTGCCGCCTTCGCGTGCCGGTTTCTTATTCGGCATGCTTGCCGGGTTCGTCTACGCAAATGGATTTGAATATTGCCTGCACAGGTTCCTGCTGCACTGCGGCCACGGAATTTTCTCCAAGCAACACATGGTGCATCACGCGAACTTGAAGTCTCCCGATGCCGCGCGCTACGTCAATTTCTCGAGCAATCCGTGGGGCGTCGTGGCCTTATTCATCGCCAATGCCATACCTTTTTTTATTCTCGAGTGGATATTCAAAAATGGCTGGGTCGCCGGTGCGTTCTTGAGTTTTGCGCTCTATTACATGGCGTTTGAGGAGATTCACTGGCGTAGTCATATGGGCGGTTGGTTGCCGGAGTGGCTTGCTCCCGCGGCGCGTCATCATTTGCGGCATCATGCGGATGACACGGGATATTTCAACGTGTTCCTGCCCATGTTCGATTGGATTGTGTCGCAAGTATCGAGCAGCAGCCCGCAAACTCGCGTTCGTCGAGAACTTCGATAATTATTTCTCGCATCGGATTTTAGTAGCACAGACTTTTTATCCTGAACGTGGTGAGGGACAGTCTGTGTGGTTTTGCCCTTGGCTTTGCATCGGCAAGGCAGCGCACATCACAATTCAAACCCACACAGGCTGAAGCCTGTGCTACTGCTGGTTAATCTTGACTGGAAGACGCGGCGAGAGACTTCTCTTTTTCCTTTAACAGGGGGCAATCCGCAGGTAGTAAAGCCAATTTTTTCTGAATGATCCTGTCCGAATATTTCGCCAGGTAATGGACGATGGTTTCGATTCGAATCTTGATGCCCCCGGCTGGTTTCGTGGAATCGAGATCGCCAAACTTGAAAAAGAGAGTTCCGGTAGCTTCAACGATTTTTTGCGTCGGCGTGTAAGTTGGCTGATCCATCCCGCATTCGTAACTCGACAGGCGCAGAACGCACGTAATCCACGGGAACCGGGTCGCAAATTTTGCTCCCCAAAGGATTTCGTTCGTGTTGCTGCTGTTGGAGGAAGTCCACACGTCGGAAATATCGAGCGGAGACCTGATTTTTTTTGCTTGCACTTCCTCGCCAAAAAGCCAATCCAGCAAATCCTGATCGATGGGAAGATATTGCAGCCACAGAATCGGGTAGCCATGCGCCTGCAGATCGCCTTCGATCTCATGCCCGATTCCCGGATCCATGTGATACGGCCGTCCCAGAACAAGCACGCAGGGTTTGTTCTCGCGGGCGCACCACTCGAGAATTTTTCGGGATTCGTCGCGGATCTTCTTGTTGAACGCCCGCAATTCCTTGTATCCCGCCTCCACGGCGTGCTGCGTTTCGGCAAGCTCCAGGTCCAGAACGTCCTTCAGGCAATCGTAAAGCTGATTGGGAACCACATCGGGCTCGGCCATGCTCACAAACGGGGAGGTGTATTGAATTCCGTTTTCGGCGAAAATGTCGCGCTCTTTCATGAAGCCGGCCTTGATATTTTCGGGACCGGCCATGACGCGGGTACAACTCAAGGTTTCCGAAACATGCCCGCGCAGGAACGAGGGCAGCGAATAAATCATGGGGCTCATAATAATGTTAAGTTTCTTCTTCTGGCCAAATACCAATTCTCCATAATGGCCGCTAATCGCTTTCACCGGATAGCAACAGTCCACCGTGCCCCGGCCCTTTCCGAATTCCCTGCCCTGCTCCTCTGAACTATCCGAGCTGAACACAATATTTTCGGAACTGATTCCGAGGTCGCGCAGAAATCCTACCCAGAATTGATGCGTGCTCCAGACGTTCAAAACCTTGGGAATCCCGATGCGGATCCCGGAGCGATCTTTAGGCGGACGCGGAGACGCGGCGGAAGCCTTCTTTCCGAACCATGTCTGCAATATTGGGATAGGCATTCTTTGTCTTCTCGATTCCAGCCTTGATCACTTTCATTTCGTTCAAGTCTTCGACCAGCCCTTTGGGACAGGAATTATTCACGATCACGCGTTCCCAGCCGAGCGACAGCGGAACTTTGCTCCATTCCCGGCCATTTCCTCCGGGCAACTCCACGTCGATAAAGCTGCGCTGGCAATTTACCGGGCACCAGTTGCAAACCGTTTCCTTGGCGGTGGTGGTTTTGTACGTCAATTGCTCGATCACGTCAAAGCCGCGGAATGTGCTGCGATTGCCCTTCTCCCACCATTCCAGGGAAACCAGGGCCGCGCCGATAGCGCCGGCTTCGCCGGAATAGGGATGCACGACAACTTCCGCGTCGGGAACTTTAGAGCGGATGAAATCGACCTGTGTCTTCACGACCGCGAGATTTTTGTGCGTGCCGCCCTGGAGAATATATTTTTTTCCAACTTGCGCGAGATTATTGAGCCCACCGGCATAGATCCAGACATTCAGGGGAAGAATAGAACAGAGGGCCGCGAGAATTTCCTCCGCCTGCCAGCCCTTGCGCTGTTGATTGACGATATCGCTCTGCAAAAAGACGCCGCAGCCCATGGACAGTTGCGGCATGGCCTGCGCGCGAAACGCACCGTCGGCGATCTCGCTGAGCGGGATGCCGAATCTTTCCGCGACTCCTTGCAGAAACGCGCCATTGCCGGAAGAGCATTGCGAATTCAGCCGGAAGTCACTGACCGCGCCATTCTTCAAAATCATGATCTTGACGTCGACCCCGCCGACGT
>JAOAPW010000432.1 GCA_025463105.1 Candidatus Acidiferrum typicum
AAATGAGATGGTTCAGCGGCTCTCTTCCCTGGAGAACGAGATGGAGCTGAACGATAGAAAGTCGCATGTTGAGACGGGTGAGATAGCGATGGTGGAGGCGCGGAAGACCTGATCGTCCCCTTCATCGCGCTAAAAGTGTTTTTTTTCAATTGCTTAGCGTGGTTAACGAATTGAGAAACGCAGAAAGGCAAGTGGCGCGGCACTTGCTGTCTCTTAGCGGGGCAGTTTGAATCGGGGCATGGAAAGTGAAAAAGATACTTGTGGTGGATGACTCGATGGCCATGGTGAGGATGATTCAGTCCGTCCTTGAGAAGGGCGGATACCGCGCCATCGGAATCAGCGATCCTTCCCGGATCGAACAGACAATTGATTCCGAGCGCCCCAATCTGATTTTGCTCGATGTAGTCATGCCGGACCGCAATGGTTTTCAAATTTGCAGGGCGCTCAAGGCCTCGGAAGCCTATATGAGTATTCCAGTGATTCTGGTGACTTCGAAATCGACTTCCAGCGACCGTTACTGGGCGGAGCAGCAAGGAGCAAACGGTTACGTGGTCAAACCGTTTGCCGATGAAGACCTTCTTCGAGAAGTGAGGCGGTTCGATTAATGGCGGATGAAACTTATTTACAACCACTTTCACCGGATTCCTCGGCTGACGATCTGCTCGAGATTTCCGACGCGGTCGACTCCGCGTTGCCCACGCGTCAATTTTGCGTCTTTCGCGCAGGCCGTGAAAGATTCTGCCTGCCGGTGTTGGAGGTGGAAGAGGTCGTCGACTGGCCGCTGATGACGCGCGTGCCTCTCGGTCCACCGTTTTTGATGGGCGTCTTCAATTTGCGGGGCACGATCATTCCGGTGGTGGATATCGCCGTGACCGAAGGCAGACGGCCAGGATTGCTGCCACGCAGCGTCATTGTGGCTGTGTTGGCAGGAGACGAGCGCAGCGAGGATACACATATTGGAATCGCCGCCGATGAAGTGATCGGGACATACCCGGCGTCATCGGAGACTTTGCTCGACCACTCGCCGCCGGACATGCCGCATTGCCGCGGCATGTTGCGACACGACGAACGTCTGGCGTTGGTCGTGGACTTGCGTCAGTTGATGCTCGTTTTTTCCGTACCGGTGATTTAGTGCCATAAAACTTTGAGTTTCGTGCGGTGTCGCAGAAGTGGAGCGACGCGCGAGAGAGAACGATGGAGGTTTTGAAGTCATGAAGACGCGATTGAGTTCCACAATCTGGCTGCTTGTCATTTGGACCAGTGTTGCACTGTTCCTGGTGCTCGGATTGGCCTACGAAGCCGGCGTTCATTCTGGAGGTGTCTCGGCTTTCCAGGGCGGCGGATTAACCGCTGCTGGTCCGGAGCTCTTGTTGGCCGGGGCGGTGGCGCTTTTTACGGCGCTTGGCCTCTTGCTCACTCTGCCGCGACGCGTACTCGGTCCTATCGGCGCTCTGTCGGCTTTTTCCGAGCGATTCGCGGCCGGTGATCAGCGCGCCAAGGCGGAAGTGCCCGTGGACGATGAGTTCGGCGTGATCGCGGAGAATTTGAACCGGACGGTTGCACGAGTGACGAAGGCTTACGGAAACCAGGAAGCGCAAGAGTCCCTCCAGCGGAGCATCACCGACCTTCTCAATTTGATCAATCAGGTGGCGAGGGGAGACCTGACGCTGCGGGGAAAAGTCACCAACGACGCCCTGGGAAATGTCGCCGACTCGATCAACCTCATGCTCGACAATTTCACAACCGTGATCGAGCGTGTGCGTAAGGCAGCCGTGGATGTTTCCACCAACGCCAATCGGATTCTCGCTTCGACCGACGAGATGAATACCGGCACGGGGCAGCAGGATCAGGAAATCACAAACACATCTTCCGCCGTGGAAGAGCTGACGGTTTCCATGAAGCAAGTGTCAAACAACGCGGAAGCCAGCGCCGAAGCCGCACGCCGAGCTCTCGACGCAGCCGAGCAAGGCAACCGTGCTGTGCGCGACACTCTGGATGGAATGCAGCGCATCCGGTCTTCCGTGCAGGCCACGGCAAGAAAGATCAAGTCGCTCGGCGACAGGTCACTGGAAATTTCGGAAATCATCAACGTCATCAATGACATCACCGAGCAAACCAATTTGCTCGCTCTCAACGCCGCGATCGAGGCCGCGCGCGCCGGTGAAGCGGGCCGCGGTTTCGCCGTGGTTGCCGATGAAGTCCGCAAATTGGCCGAGCACTCCCGCACCGCCACAAAGGACATCGCGGCGCTTATCAAAGCCATTCAGGCCGAGACGAACGAAGCGGTCGTTGTCATGGAAGAAGGCACTAAGGAAGTCGAAGTTGGAACGGGCCTGGCCGATCAGGCGGGAAAAGCGCTGGAAGCGATCTCCAGCGTCGTCCGGCAGTCCGCCGAACTCGTCCAGGAAATCTCTCTTGCTTCGAAACAACAAGTGCGCGGCACGGAAGGCGTTGCCAACGCGATGCAAATTATCTCCGGAATCACTCGACAGACAACGCAGAGCGCTCGTCAGGCGGCCGGCACTGTGGGAACCCTGGTCAAGCTCTCTGAACAACTGACTGATGCATTGTCACAATTCCGTTCGAACGGCGCGACAGCTCCCGAGAAGCGCGAGCCAGCCCACGTCGAGGCGAGGCGCTAAGTCGACCGAAATCGGCCGGTCTGGGCCGAACTGAGGATTCCTGGAATGGGCAAGGACAAATCATCCACGATGCCGGACGCGGCGACCGCGTCGGAACTCGACGAGTTCCGCACGCTTATCGAAGAGCGCTCGGCAATTCTGTTCGATGCGTCCCGCGAGAGATTTTTTGCTCCACGCGTGAATCAGTATTTAAGAGAAATTGGCGAACAGGACGCTGCCGGGCTGCTTCGCCGGATTCGCGGGTCTAATGTGGAATATGATCGTTTTCTGGAAAGCCTTCTGACGCAGGAAACGTCATTCTTTCGCTATCCCGCTATATTTCAAGCTCTCGAACGCGTGGTCCTGCCCGAGGTCCAGGCTCGCAAATTGTGGAGTAACCCGCGAGTTCTGCGGATATGGAGCGCCGGATGCTCAACCGGCGAAGAACCTTACTCCATCGCCATCACCGTCGCTGACGCTCTTCCGTTCGCGGATGCATGGCAAATTGAAATTCTGGCGACAGATATCAGCCGCGAGGCATTGCAGTTCGCGGAGCGCGGAGTCTATGCGGGCCGCAGCATCGCGAGTGTGTCTGCGGCTCAGTTGCAAGCGCATTTCTCAAATTTGGGGGATACGTGGCGCGTGAAGCCTCGTATTCGCCGGATGATTTCGTTTGCGCCGATGAATTTGGCCCGCTCTGTATATGTGGGCCGCATGGATTGCATTTTTTGCATGAACGTATTGATGTATTTCTCCGAACAGCGCCGGAACGAACTGATTCGCCGGTTCTACGACGCGCTGGAGCCTGGCGGCCTTTTCTTTCTGGGTCATTCTGAATCCATGAAGAACGTTCCCGTCAAGTTTGAAACGGCCGTGTACGGAGATTGCAAGTACTACGTCAAGCCGGTTGGTCCGGCGTCGGAAAAGAAGCCGGTTGCGCTTGGGAAAGGGTCATGACGCCCCACGATTCCAGCTCGCTCGAGCAATTCCTGCAGGATGCGTCCGAGCATCTGCAATATCTGCGGGAACACGCTGCTTTGCCTGTCGAGGCGCAATCCTCGGGAGACGAAGACCTCGGACGCCTGTATGATGCCGCATTTCAGTTAACCGATTCCGCGAGCCGCTGGGGTTTTCCACTCTTTTCGGAAATCGCCGGAAGACTGGCTCATGTTTTTCAGTATGCGCGCAAAGCGCAGTTGAGTCCTGACACGTATGGCCCGCTCACCGAGTTCCTGGCCGACGCGATCTCTGTCCTTGAATTTAACCTTCTGCAAATCAGCTCGGACGGGACGGAAACAGTTGCCGACATTTCCGCGTTCAAACATCGCTACGCGTTTGCATTCCGGGACACAGCCTCTTCACGATCTTCTGAAACGGAATCGGAATTGTCCGCCATCGGATTAAGCGCAGGAAACTCCTCGGCGTTGCCCGAAAGTAATTTGGCTGATGACTTGCCGGATGACGATGAAGTTTCGAGAGAGGTATTGGACTTTTTCATTCCAGAGGCCGAAGAGCATTTGCAAATCGCGACGCAATGTTTATTGGGCCTCGAATCCAGTGCGAATCCCGAGGAGATTCACCGCCTCTTCCGTTCCGTGCACACAATTAAAGGATCGGCTGCGCAAGTGGGTTTGCACCGCTTGGGCGCGGTCGCGCATCGTCTGGAAGATTTGATCGGGCTTTTACGCGACGGAGGATTGCAGTCAACCGCGGAAATAATCGACGTATGTTTACAGACAGTTGATGCCCTGCGGAAATTCTTGTACCGGCAGTGGACAAGCGACGAAGAAATGACCGCTACCGTGGGTCCGCTCCTCGCTCGGATCACGCAATGGATCCCCGAGGATATGCTCGATAGCGGGCCTGACGGTGCGGATGCTGTCCCAGGCGAAAATTCGGAAGCGGGTGTCGTGGACGCAGCTTTGGCAGGTTCGTCTGCGCGCGAAAATGTAACTTCAGGAGAGCGCACTGTTCAAGCGAAGTCCGTGCGTATTTCCCTTGTACGTCTCGACCAGATGATGAACAGCGTAGGTGAGTTGGTCATCAATCGAACACGCCTGGTCGGGCGCATGACGGAGTTGAAGAAACTCGTCGAGGTCCTGGGAATTTCCCGGCAACGCCTCTATGAAAAAGTTTCCGAATTCCAGACGAAATATGAATTCAATCGCCTGGGTCAGCCCAAGCCGAATGGTGGTTCCGGGGCCACGCGCTCTGCCGGTGGTCCTGGAGACGGTGCGATGGCGCCCGCTTCCAGCGGTTGGCTGGATTTCTCCGAACTGGAGATGGATCGGTACGACGACTTCAATATTCTTTCGCGTTCGTTAACCGAAATTTCCGCTGATATTTCCGAAGTGCTTTCGCAACTCGGCGGGTTCGTCGGGCGAGTGGGCGGCGACATTGATGAGTTCACCAAGTTGGCGCACCACCTGCAGGACGAGATTACGCAGGCGCGCATGGTGCCGATCGGCAATCTTTACACGCGGCTTTCACGCACAGCGCGCGACGCCGCGAAAATCTGCGGTAAATCGGTGGATCTGGAGCTGGTTGGTGAAGACACGCGGCTTGACAACAACATCGTCCAGCAAATTACCGACCCATTGATCCATCTGGTCCGGAATTCCATCGCGCACGGGATCGAAGACGCTGCCGCGCGAAAACTAGTGGGAAAGTCCGAACGCGGGCGGGTAACCGTTCGCGCATTTCATCGCGGAAATCACGTATTCATCGAAGTGCAGGATGACGGCAGCGGGCTCGACTACGAGCGAATTCGCCATACCGCTGTCCATGCCGGACTGGTTTCAGCCGCGGAATGCGAACATCTTAGCGAGAACGAGTTGCGCGCTTTCCTGTTTCATCCCGGCTTCACTACCGCCGCGTCGAAGACGGAAATTGCCGGCCGCGGAGTGGGCCTTGACGTTGTCCGCAATAACGTTCACTCATTGAACGGAGAAATCGAAATTCGCAGCGAGCAGGGCCAAGGAACATGTTTCGGCGTCAAAGTCCCGCTTACTCTCATCATTTCGCAGGCTCTGTTTATACGTTCCGGATCCACCACTCTCGCTATGCCGCTTGCCGTTGTCGAGGAGATTCGACGATTACGTCCGGAGGAAATTGAAGACGTTGGCGGGAAATTGCTGACCAAGGTGCGTGGCGTCGTTACCGAAGTGGTGAGAATCGATCATGCGCTGGGTCTGCCTCCTATTGAGCCTATCAACGGCTACTTAAATATGGTGATCGTGCGTGCCGCGGGGCGGCAGGTAGGTGTAGTAGTTGAAGAAGTCCTGGGCAAAGACGAAGTAGTCATCAAGAACCTGGGGCAATACTTGCGCCGCGCGAAACTTTTCCCAGGAGCTACGGTTTCTCCCGACGGCAGTCTTATCCTGCTGGTCGACGTGAACCGGCTGGCCGCTGCAGATACGGTGGAGAATGACGTTGTGATTCCGTCGGCCAGCGCCGCTCGTGTTTTCGCGCCTGGCGCCGCCGCGGTTGTATCCGGCAGCATTCCCGCTGCGGCCGTGGACGAACTGCGCGGAGAAAAAGTCGTAGTCGTTGCCGACGACTCAATCAGCGTTCGTAAATTTGTTGGCAGGATTCTGGAGAAGGCTGGATACAGCGTGAAGCTCGCCTCAGATGGAATGGAAGCCGCGGAACTGATCGCTCAGGTGGGTTGCCACTTGCTGGTGACAGACATCGAAATGCCGCGAATGAATGGCTACGAATTGATGACGCACTTGCGCCAGGATCCGGTGACACGCCGGATACCGGTTCTCGTTGTCACTTCGCGAGCAGGCGCCAAGCATCGCGAACGCGCCATGAAAGAGGGCGCTGCCTCGTTCCTGACCAAACCCGTGCAGGAAGAGCAGCTCCTCACTGTAGTCGGTGAGTTAATGGATTCCTCCGGGCGACGGCAGCGACCTGTCGCACCCGCACTGGATCTGGCATAACCATGGAAGCCGTCGAGAAAAAAACGCGCGTGTTGATTGTGGACGATTCCGCCTTCATGCGGAAAGTTCTCGAGGAAATCATTCGCACCGATCCAAAATTGGAAGTGGTCGGGCAGGCCAGGGACGGCCGCGAAGCGATTACGTTGGCGGCGTCTCTGCAGCCTGATGTATTGACGATGGATATCAACATGCCCCGGATGGATGGCCTGGAGGCCACGCAGCACATCATGACGCAGAATCCGCGGCCAATCGTCATTGTCAGTTCGGAGTCACGGCAGGGAGCTGCCAGTACTCTGCGCGCGCTTGAACTCGGCGCTATCGATTTCGTTTCGAAACCTACGAACGGCATCGATCTGGACATGAAAAAAGTCAGTGACGAACTGCTTCGCAAGCTTAAGATGGCGGCCAAGGTACGAGTGGTGCGCACAGCTGCGCGGCACGATGCCGCAAAATCGCCGGAACTCAAAATGCAGCCGCAGTCCACAAAGGATGCCGGAAACATAGATGCGCGGTTTCCGCTGGTCGTGGTTGCCGCATCCACAGGCGGTCCGGCAACCCTCATGCGCTTGATGCCGCGTTTTCCCAAGGCTTTTCCCGCCGCGGTGGTGCTTGTTCAGCATATGCCTGCAACGTTTACGTCGCAGTTGAGCGTGCAACTTGCCGAAGTCGCAACCATGCGCGTAAAAGAGGCGGAGGCGAACGAAGCGCTCTGCCCAGGCACGTTCTACGTTTGTCCTGGGTCAGCGCATTTGCGAATTTCTCTTACAGGCCGTTTAAAACTTGATGATGGACCGAGAATTTCCGGGTACCGGCCCTGCGCCGATGTCACGTTCGAATCCGCCGCAGCGTATGCCGGAGCTAACTTGGTAGGCGTCGTGCTGACTGGAATGGGCAGCGACGGCGCGCAGGGAGTTCAGGCAGTCAAAGCGAGCCACGGGTGGGTATTGGCACAAGACGAAGCGAGTTCCGTCATTTACGGAATGCCCGCGGAAGCGGTTCGAACCGGAGCCGTCGACCAGGTTGTTGGCATCGATGAAATGTATGCGGCCATCGAGAAGTACGTCGAACTAATTTGCCGATCGACTCAGCCCGTGGGGTCACGATGACGCAGCGGGCAGATTCTGGTGTCGTGCCGCGCGACGCCCGCCCAAAAGAACAAGTCGTCGTGTTTTCAATTGGCGACCATAGTTTCGTAATCTCTGCCTCATCGGTTCAGGAAATTCGCAGTACGGACGGCCTGGGCGGAAACGTGGTGGACCTTAACCGGCCCGTGCTGCGAAAAGTCCGCCATATCGTTGAGCGTGATGCCCGCTCTTACTACGTCGTCAGCGGTTACGAGCATTTTCATCTGCCTCTTTCCAGGCCCACGTCGGTGTTGATTCTGCGGAATGTACCCGTCGCAGTATTGGTGGACCGAATCGAGGAAATGGCGGAGATGCGCGTTCTCTTGGGTTTGCCGCGATCGTTCTGTGGAGAAGAGCGGATTTGGTACCGCGGACTCACGGTTTTGGGACACAAAGTTGTGCCGGTCGCGGAACCGCGAGGATTTCTAACGCCCGACGAACTGCGGCGATTGGAAAAAGAAAATCCAGGGCTGCTGCAGACCGTGGTTCATTCTGTAGGGACTTCGCGGCGTGAAAGGGAGCGCGCGTGAACGCGGAGAACAACAATCTGGTCCCGTCCTTTGTGGTATTTCAAGTGGGAACGCGACGGATTGCGTTGCGACGGGAAGAAGTGGCGGAATTAA
>JAOAPW010000473.1 GCA_025463105.1 Candidatus Acidiferrum typicum
TGAACGCGTCACGAGAAGATTTTTGATCGCGGAATCATATTTTCGAGGATTCCATTACAAGAGCTACAAGGCATGATGTCAACCACGACTGTAGGGGATGTGCTGTACCCGCATTATTTCCGGGCGCTCATCTCGAGGGCATCACAGACGTGACGCACGAGCATTTCGTGCGTAAACGGCTTCTGCAGAAGGCGCGATGTCTGACCTTGGAGACCGTGATGGCCGGTGGCGTCATCGGTATAGCCGGACATATAGAGAATTTGAATCCGGGGGCGGATCGCGACGATCTTGCCGGCGAGTTCAGGTCCGGTCATGCCCGGCATAACGACATCCGTTAAGAGCACATCCAATGCACCCCGGTTTTTCGCCGCGACTTTCAACGCTTCCGCGCCTGATTGCGCAATCACTACTTTGTATCCTGTGTCGCGAAGAACTTCCACGGCCATTTTTCGCAGTGCGGAATCGTCCTCCACCAGTAGTATCGTTTCTCCACCGGAACGGAAATTAAACACTTTCTGCACAACTTTTGAATGTGCAGGTTCTGCGACGCAAGGCAGCAGCGTGTAGAAAGCGCTTCCATGACCGGGCTCGCTTTCCACCCAGATATATCCGCCGCTTTGTTTCACAATGCCGTAAACGGTAGCAAGACCCAGACCTGTCCCTTTCCCTAATTCCTTGGTCGTAAAAAATGGCTCGAAGATGCGTGCACGCGTTTCCCGATCCATGCCATGTCCCGAATCTCGCACGACGATCGCAATATAATGACCCGACGCAACGAAAGCCTGCGGCTTCGCGGGGCCGTCGACGACAGATATGTCCCTCGTTTCGATTTGTAAGCGCCCTCCCTGCGGCATGGCGTCGCGAGCGTTCCCGGCAAGGTTCAAAATAATTTGCTGCAACTGTCCCCGATCCACTTTTACCCAGCCAAGCTCGGGATCGGGTCGCAGGTCGAGCACGATGTCCTCACCAAGGACTCGCCTCAGAATGTCGTCCATATCTTCCAGAACAGAGTTGATTTTGAGGACCGTCGGTTCCAGCAGTTGATTCCGGCTGTAGGCGAGCAGCTGATTGGTGAGCCAGGCCCCGCGTTCGGCTGCCTTGCGAATTTCCTCGATGCGCACCCGCCGGCTCTTCGCCGGCTCATCGCGCTTCAGCAGAAATTCGCTGTGACCCAGGATGACGGTCAGAAGATTATTAAAATCATGGGCGATGCCGCCCGCGAGTTGGCCGATGGCTTCCATCCGGCTGACTTGCTGCGCTGCGCGGTCCACCGCGATGGAATTTTTTCCATCGAGCGGCGCCGCTCCTCTTACACGGCCAGCACCTTTTCGCGGCTTTTTGCCTGGTTTCTGTTTCCTTCGTGAATGAAGGTTTCCTGACAATACAGATTGTGCCGACACAGGCCACCTCATCTAAAAAGGGTTCTTGTAAACGGTGCGCCGGGAAGGGGAAAGTTTGGTTCAGCCAGGAGACTGCGCCGGCAAAACGAGGCGGCAGAACGAATCTATTCCTCAAGTATAACTATGTCAATCCGAGATTAGAATGAATGTGCATCGCCTTTCAACGCGTAAACACGGTTGACACCAATTCCTCGACTTCCTTGGCGTACTCATCCAGCGTGAATGTGAACCGCGCGAGATCCAGATCGGCTAGATTTGGAAATTGCATCACCAGGTACAGCCATCCACGCTCATTTGCAAAATCGACTTGCCGCGGTTCGTAATAGCCATAACCCAGACCGCGCAGCCTGCAGAGCAAGTCGCTGAGGTGAACCATGGCGACGAGCGGTCCGCCACGCACGGGATCTCCGATATCGTGATGCAGTTCGATTGCCTGGATGAGATCGGGAGTGATCTTCCAAGCCTCTGCAAGCACTCGCCCGGAATCGCAATGCGTGAAGCCCATCGTAGCCCGCTCGGCTTCATCCAGGGCAATTTGTTCGCGAGTGGCTTTGCTGAAAGCCGCGCGGAACTCCTCAGGTGCAACCATGGAATTGACCAGAATTCCGATGTCGTGTAGCAATCCGGCCAGATAAGCTTTTTCGGTGTCCGGATACCCGAGGATCTCGGCGAATTTCCGGCAGACCAGTGCCACACCCAGGGAATGCCGCCAGAAAACCGTGGGATCCACGATCCAGCGATTGGCGGGGATCACTTGCGAAAGTGAATTGGAAAAAAGCAGATCGCGAACTCGCCACATGCCCAAATTCATGACGGCCGTGCGGACCGATTCAACCTGCTTATGGCGCCCGAACAGCGCGGAATTCGCCATACGAACGCACTGCGCGGCAATGGTTTTGTCGTACGAGATCAACTCCACAATTCGAGTAATGTCGATTTGCTCCACAGGCTGGTCCAGACAGCGCAGCAGGGGACGTAAAATCACCGGAATTGTCGGCATCGAGTCAATGCTGGTTATGCGCGAGCGTAAGCGGTCGAAAGTTTCCATGGTCATGCGGAGCCCGCCTTCAAAACCGGTTCATTGGGTTTCCAGTACGCCGTCGCTCCGGGGAAATGCACCAAATGGAATTTTTCCGTGATGCCATATAACGATTCGGACTGCCCAAGAAAAAAATAACCGTTCGTCATCAAGGCGTTGTAAAAATGATTGACGGTGCGCGTTTTCGATTTTCCATCGAAGTAGATCAAGACATTGCAGCAGAAAATGACGTCGATGCCGCGCATGAAAAGCATCTTGCTGTCGTCCAGCATGTTCAACCGGCTGAAAGTAACGAGCGGCCGCACGCAGTCGGCTACGCGAAAATTGGATCCAGCCTGCGTGAAATATTTTTTCTTGAAATCAGGGGGCACGTTCCGCACCGCGTAATCGTTATAGATTCCTTCCTGCGCCTTGGCGATGGAGCGTTCGTTTAGATCCGTCGCCATTATTTCAAATGTCCAGCCTTTCAATGTCTTTTGCGATTCCTCGAGCATAATCATCGCGAGCGTATAGGATTCTTCGCCAGTCGAGCAGCCGGCGCTCCAGAATCGGAGCTTGGTATACGAAAGTTTCCGCTTCACTTCAGCCAGCGAAGGGATCACCACTTTGCGAAGCGCCTCGACCTGCGGCATGCTTCGGAACAGGCAAGTCTCACCAATCGTAATTTCATTCAGCAGGTTGCGCATTTCCGCGTCGCGGTTGGGGCGCTCGGTCAGAAAATCCAGGTATTCGCGGGGCGTGCGCGAGCCAACAGCCTTCATACGTACATTGCAACGTCTGACGAGAAGGTGAAACTTGTTCTCAGCCTGATAAATGCCTGAAACCTGGTAAATCAGGTCCCGGATGCGAGTCCAGACGGGGTCGGTTAGCGCATCGACTGGGACTCGTTCATTCGCCAACACCGTGCTGTCGATCGGCATTTCGGCATCCCACCGTTTCTACAAATTTGAATTGGACCATTCGCTGCAAGAATTGAGAATTCTTCCAAACTCGCAGTCATGCGAATCCAGAAGCCTTCACGAACGCGATGGGGTCCGCCGGGACCGCCGGTAGACTCGTCCGAATTATTCTCGCCAGGCAGGCGTCGATCCCGCACGGACAGGAATCACGGGAGAGTTTGGGGAGAAACCGTAGGGCCTGGCGCCCGACCGATTTCCGGTGTTGAAGGGGTGGGATTATCGATCGCGCCCTGGAACGGCGTCAGAATCACAATGTCGAGGCGACGATTTTGCGCACGTCCCTCGGCCGTCTTGTTGCTTGCTACCGGGTGAAACTCCCCATAGCCCGCCGCGGACAGGTGACTCGCAGGCAGTCCGTATTGCGTTACCAATATCCGTATCATCTCTGTTGCCCGCGTCGTCGAAAGCTCCCAGTTGGAAGCGAAATGTAAGTTATGAATTGGGATATCATCGGTATGGCCTTCAATTCGAAGATTTTCCCGCCGCTGTTTTAGTACCCCCGCCAATCGCGATATCGCATCCAATGAATCCGGGCGGACAGCGGATGAGCCACTCCCGAAAAAGCCCATCTCCTTCAGGCTGACGACCAGCCCTTCGCGCCGCATGGACATGGTCACTTCACGCCTCTTGATTTCGGGATGCAATGCTTGCTCGATCGCCGCTTCGGCCTGCTGCAAGGATTGAGCTTCAGCCGCACTCGTCAGTGTCCCCTTCATGGGATTGACAATTTTCGCGAGGTCCGCCTTGCGCTCCATATTTTCGATAACCTGGACTTTCTGAAATGGCATGGCGTCATCGTCTTGCAGCGGTACCTTCGTATTGGAGGTCTGGAACACTCCCAGTTCCTGAAAGGCCACCTGAATGGCCATCGCGAGGCGTCCAGCTTTTCGTTTGTCCACTTGAGAGGAAGCGTATTTGCGCAGAAAGATCGATGCAGACGCGACCGAGAGACTCATCCACACCGCTCGCGGAGCGGGCTACCGCCTGGGGGACATTGACACTCGCGCGCGCCGGGCGACGAGTAGCGACTAGGGGTTTGGTCGTTCATTGTTTAGCGGGAGCCTCAGAGGATGGCGCCTTGGCGGGTTGCGCTTCCGGTGTAGCGGTTCCTTGTTTTATCTTATCGAGATCCGGCTTGTCCGTTTCCGCCGTCTTATCCAGATATTCTACGATCAGCGAGACTCGCCGGTTCGATGGATCGAGAGGCGCATCTGGTTTGCGGAGGCGCTGGTTGGCGAATCCTCTGACCTGCATGACCTGGTTTTCCCCAATGCCGCTTTGCTGCATCAATCTCCGCGCCGCATTCGCCCGGTTCGCGGAAAGTTCCCAATTCCCGAAGTTAGCTCCCTGCGCGTACGGCTTGGAATCGGTGTGCCCCTCAATTGCAATTTTGTTGGGGAGATTTCCGAGCTCTTTGGCGAGCGACGTCAAAATATCTTTCCCATCGATACTCGGCTCCGCGTTTCCGCTATTGAAAAACGTGCCAGCGGCGGATTCGAGAAGATCAATGCGCAGTCCCTCCGGGGTAACTGTCATCTCGATATGATTTTTCAACTTATCGATATTAGGAACCTGTCGCAGGGAATTCTGCAAGGCTTCCTTCAATTCCTGCATATTGTCTTTCGAAACATTAAGACTCTCCCCGGAACCACGCATTGTGGTCCCAGCTTTGGCCGCTGTTCCGGAGGGATCCTTAAAATAGCCCCCGACCGCTTCCTGGATGGGTTTGCTGCTGTTCATCAACCACAGCACGATGAACAGTGCCATCATGGCAGTCACAAAGTCGGCGTAGGCTACTTTCCACGCGCCTCCATGGTTTCCGCCGTGTCCGCCCTTTTTTTTAATGATAATAATCGGTGGTTTCGTGCTCATCTGGTTTCCTCGAATCGCTAGGCGGCAGCAGCGGGTGCGCCAGGTGCGGCCTCCGCCTCTGCGGATTTATCCTTGATGAAGGTTTCGGCTTCCTGAAAAGAGGGCCGCAAATGCGAAGGGATTGCGCGGCGGCCGATCTCAGCCGCTACGCCAGGGTTGGTTCCCTTGAGCAGAGCCACGAGCAAGACCCGAAGCACGTGGTAATAGGCGTGCTCCTCGTCCGCGATCTTGGCCATGTTTGAGGCTAACGGACCGACCAGGCCGTAGCACAAAAGTATTCCAAGAAACGTTCCCACCAGTGCGGCCGCAACTTTTTTCCCGATTTCTTCCGGAGGACCGCCGAGCGCGCCCATGGTGATCACCACGCCGAGCACCGCGGCGACAATTCCCAGACCTGGCAATGAGTCAGCCATGGTAGACAAGGCAGCAACCGGCA
>JAOAPW010000489.1 GCA_025463105.1 Candidatus Acidiferrum typicum
GCGAAGGAGAGTCGAAATGTCCCCAGAGTGTATGCGGCTAGATAAACCTCGACCGACAACATCAGAAACGCCAAAAACATCCCGAGTGCGATGCGCCAATCAACCATTCCAGAAATCGTCAGGCCTCCCATTAAAAAAAATCCGCCCAGTGTGTCAATCATATGGTCCACATAAAACCCGTATCGTGGCCGCTGCCGATTCCGAAGCCGGGCGAGTGTTCCATCCAAGCTGTCGCCAAACCAGTTCAGGGCCAGAAAAATCGTGGCTAGAATGAGTCCCACGCGATTTTTACGCGCCAGCGCGTAGCTTGCGCCGGCAAAAATCATTGCCGCAAATCCGATAAGTGTCAGGTGATCGGAATTCATCCATGAAGGCAACCGCGCCGCGAGCCATGCGAGCGCCCTACGCTCGGCTCGCGCCGTAAAACTTTCCTGCAGGCGAATCGCGTTTGCAAACGGAATGGATTCCCTCGCGTCGCGCCGCGGAATCACCTGCACAGGCAAAGTGCTGATCTGCATACCTCGCATCTCTGTCATGAATAAGCTCCAAACAATCGGAATCGCTTTTAGTAGCACAGACTTCAGTCTGTGTGCTTTTTCTAAACCCAACCCAAAACGCAAATCAAACCCACACAGACTGAAGTCTGTGCTACCACACCGCGGACGACGCTCGCGAAACTCCGCCAAGAACGGCCGCACGCGCGGACCGCAGCGTGAATTCAAGTGATTCGCGGGGAATACTCTCGATGAACGGCCCGATCAGCCAGCCAAGACCCGCGGGAATATCTCGCGAAAGCGAAACAGCCTCGCATTGCACGTACACTCCACGACCCGTTTCGTAAAATCGCCAGTAGGAATTGAGCCGCCACAAATAGCCGCTCTCTTTTCCGGAAGGTACTTGCCGCTCGTCAGGTTCTCCGGGATGCGCAATTTCCGCGATGCGTGTGCTGTAAGACCGGCTTTGCTCGCGGCCGTCACCGAGTTGCTCGTAGTGGACGTCATATTCGGTGTCGAGCACGACCGTAACGATTTTCTTGCGCACCAATCTTAGATAAACCTTGAAATCGTCGCCCGTGTGCTCCAGCGTTTTCGATTTCGCCACCTCGGGACTGAAATATTGTGAATGGTGATCGTAGTCCTCAACCGCTGCGAGCGTCTGCCGCAGCGAAACCCCGGGGATAAACACCGTTCCCACCCAATGGTGAATCAATGCGCCAGGCGTACGTATCTCGCCAATGGCATCCGTCTTAAGCCGCGCGCTGACGACTTCGCCTCGTTGCAATTGCGCTTGTACGCTCTCTCGACGCGGCTCGGGCAAACCATCCACCCACAAAAATGCCCCGCTCGGCTGCAAATCTGCCCGCATGCGTTTCTCGGTGAGCCGTACGTACCGGTCGAATGCCTCCGCAGCTTCGGGCTTCAGCTCCGTTGCAGCGGCCGGCCTCGGCATACCAAGCAGGCATAGCAGCAAACCAAATTGAATCCGGCGAATTGTTTGTGTAGGAATGACTGCCTCCAATTCGCGACCATATTGAAGAATGGCATGCGATCATGCAATGCACAGCGGCTCACTTCTCCAGGCCAACGAAGGTCATTCCGTAAACTAAAGAAAGCCGGAAACTTATCGCCGCAGATCATCTAGAATGGGGTCCGGTGTTGCTTAGTTTTAGATGTGATTGCTGCAGCCCGCGTTTGTTGCACGAGTGAGCCGAGGGATTTTTTTTGCGATCGGACCGTCACCACGCGAGGAGACGGTTCATTCCCGAGGGAGCCCCAAGAAGTGCCGGAATCGTCAAGTCAAAATCGCCTTTTCCGCTTCGGCACTTATGAGCTGGATGCCGCCACAGGAGAGTTGCGCAAGGACGGAAAAATCCGCCCGCGCCTCCAGGGTCAACCTTTCGAGATACTGCTCCTCCTTCTCGATCATCCTGCGGAGGTGGTTACACGGGAAGATTTGCGCCAGCGGCTCTGGCCCGCGGACACTTTCGTCGATTACGACCACAGCCTGAACACTGCTGTCAACAAACTTCGCGAGGCCTTAAGCGATTCCGCCGACAATCCCCGCTTCATCCAGACCATTCCTCGCCGCGGTTACCGCTTCGTCGCTCCGGTCGAGAAAATCGATGGCATCGCAACATCCGCGAAACCGGAAGAACCGCGAAGTATCGGCCCCGCACCGGCTATCAATAATGAGATCCACACCAGCATGCTGAGCGACCCGCGCGAATTGCCTTCAGCGTCGCGCCCCGTGGTGCGATTTCTTTTCTCCCTGATCCAAATAATGTATTTCTGTTTCTACGTAATTTCGCTGGCCAACGTGCATCGAGTAGACGCATTTCTCTCCCGCGAGTTGCAACATCCCGCTTGGGTTTTCATCCCGCTTCTCGTGACCGCGTCAGTGGGCATTCCAATCCGTCTTTACCTGCTCTCCGCCGCGCTCTTCGGATACAGCGGCCTCACGAACCGATTCCTGAAGCTTTTTCCCGCGCTATTTCTCCTGGACGAACTCTGGGCGCTCGCCCCATTCCTGGCCATCGATCAAATCGGAGCAGGACTGGCGCTTGCAGCCACAGCGGCTTTGCTCTACGTCCCCTTTTCGCAGCGAAGTCTGCTATTGATGGGCGAAGGTAATCCCAAACACGATTAGCGGTCAGCTTGATGAGAGGACTTCGCCGGACTTGGGTTCTGCGAGCGCCTTGTTGTTGGGGTTTGTGGGTACAAAAGTTCTTCCGGAGTAGTACTTCTAGTACATTGCCGCCGCCCGTCTCTGCTTCTACAATTCCCAAACTAGCCTCCACCGGTACGCTGACAGAGGAGGGCAATTGCTCAACCACATATTTGTGATTTTGTCGGCTTGGTTCCTTCTCTCGGTGATCATCGGACTGCTCGCGGGAAGAGTCCTTTCCACTTTTCCTGAAGCGCCAGCGCCGGGACTCGTCCCTTTTCCAGAGAACCATCAGGAGACGGCTGCCTTCAACGAACTGGAGGAGGAAGAGATGGAGGTTCTGGCGTACGCGCGGACTCCGTGAGAATGCCAGCTGCCTGCCCCGCTCGACGTAGTAGACTCCATATCGTCGGAGTAACCCAAGCAATCAATGTCCTCTCTTGTGCGCCACCAGCTTGCGAGCCTAAGGATTCATGAATGAAGTTGAGAAAGGCTGTGGTGCAGCTGGTTGGCTGGATGTTCCTCATTGCCGGGATTGCCGGCCTGTTTCTGCCCTTTCTTCAAGGTATTCTTTTTATATTCGTAGGTCTGGTGATCCTGTCCTCGCAATATCAATGGGCCCATAAGGTTCTCGGGCATGCGAAGAAGCGGTTCCCAAAGATGGCCGAACAATTGGACAGATTCCTCGAGGAGATGCTGAAGCGGTTCCCGTCATTCAACCACGAACACCCGCGCGGCAAATGAGGCTACCTTCGTCTCCCCTTCGTCATAAACACAACCTTTAGCGAAAAGATTTATATCAGATGGTGTTGTATCGACCAGTTGAGCTGGCAGCGAAGTTTTTCGATCGAACAGGCACAAACAGCCCTCTTGACGACCGGTGCCGACGGACTGCAAAGCTCCGACCGAGCCGTGCCTTGTAAGGCATCGGACAATTGGACGTTGCAGTGTCGCTTTCCCAATTGTGATAAGTTTTCTGTCAGGGTTTGCAGAAGTAAGTTCTCAGCCTTTCTCGATTTGTCGCCTAGGCTGCTTGGGTCTGATGCTATGGCGATTTTGGTGTAATTCCCCTTCCGAAGAAATTATCGCACCGAGATGTATGTTTGTCCCATTAGGGTGAGGCATTGCATTTTTCATTTGCCGCCCTCTGGAGAGCATTTTCGCAAGGATCCCGACGACCTCTGCTTGGGCGATGATCGTTCGACAGTGAAATCCGCGAGGGGATCGATATCTCGAGCTATCAAGTACAGATACGTTGTGGAAAGCGGATGGACATGGACAACACACGACCAGGCCGTGCGCGAAATGCTTGCCTTTGTCGAATCCAACAGAACTCGCTTAGAAGGCGTCTCGGTCAAGGAGTTGATTCACGAGGGCCACCGGTTGTGATTGATGTAGTCCTGGACGCATCTCTAACGCTCCAGTGGTTCTTGGAAGATGAAAGAGATCGGGAATACAGTCTGAGAATTCTCAGGAGCCTTTCCGAAAGGCGCGCCATTGTTCCCATTCTGTGGTTCTATGAAGTCGGCAACGGTCTTCTCATGGCTTATCGCCGCAAGCGGATATCCTTTAAACAGATCGATGAGTTCTTAATGCGATTGGGCAGATTGCCTATTGACGCCGCAGAACAATCACCTTCTGACGTGCTCGGCTTGCCCGCAATTGCCAGGAATCACGACCTTACGAACTACGATGCAGCTTATCTGGCACTCGCCCAGCAACTGAAGCTGCCTTTAGGAACTACAGACTCTGCGCTCCGCAAGGCAGCTGCTTCGGCACGTATTACGATTGCATAGTTCTTTGCAGCTAATTTCCTGTGATGCGAAATCACTCAATCCTGCTCGAACCTGACGCGCACAGCCTTGCCAGGCTGGAGACATTTAGCTTGTTCTTCGCTGACGTAAAAGCTGCGGCAATAGTAATGGTCCGCGATGGGCAGGCCGGGGAGATAATCTCGTTCCAGTGAAACCTGAATCTGGAATTCGTTTTTGTTGCTCCAACTCTGGCTGGTGACCTTCTCATTCAGTCTGCCGGTCAGGGCAAGGCTGGACGTAGTTTCATCGCTGTTGCAGGACGGCACCACTGCTTCCGGCTGATTCTTGACGGCCAGAGCCGACGATAGCAGATTCGCGAGTTGCGATAACTCGCTGGAAGCGGGAGCAGGCGAAGCGCTGACCGGTTCCTGCTGCGGACGCCGGACGAGCAACTCCAAATCCAGCTTCGACGCGACCCTTTGTACGATCTCGGTATCGATCGTCAATTGCCGGTGCATGTAGCCCGCCAGCATGGCGTTAAAACAAATGTTGTTGATGCTTCGAGGAATGCCCTGGCTGCGTTCGGCGATAAGCGCCATGGCGTCGCGCGTGAAGACCGGCATGTCGCCCGAACCCGCCGATCGAAGGCGATGCTCGATATATTTGGCGGTTTCCGTAGCGTCCAGCGGCTCCAGATTGGCCAGGACAGCGATGCGCTGACGCAGTTGCACAAGGCCCGGCCGCATCAATGTCTCCACGAGTTGCGGCTGGCCGGCCAGAACGATTTGAATCAATTTCGAATGCGTCGTTTCGTAATTGGAAAGCAG
>JAOAPW010000503.1 GCA_025463105.1 Candidatus Acidiferrum typicum
CGCGCGGCGCAGTACCGCCGAGCCAGGAGACCGACGGAGTCCGCAGCCGCGAAAGCCGGAAACGATCCCGGACACGCGGACAACCTTGACCTCCCGCGCGAGACGGGAGAGGGGGATCCTCATGAAGACTTCCGTTCGTGTTTTGCTTTTTGTTTTTTTCGTTGTTTCCCTGATTGTAATTTCGTTTGCCTTGCCTGCTGCTTCACAAACGCAAACTCCCGCCAAGCTTACAGGTTCAGTCACCGATCCACGCGGCGCGACCATCGCCGGCGCGCAAATCACCGCGGAACCGATTCCATCCGCGGGTGAGCCGGTGCGCGCAGTTTCCGGAAATGACGGCCGCTTTTCGCTCACGCTCGCACCCGGCCGCTATCGCATAACGATTTCGCGCGATTCATTTGCGCAAATTATTCAGGAAATCACGATGGCTTCTGGCGAGACGCGCGAATTTGACGTCCGCATGACGCTTGAGCCGCTATCCTCGAAAGTCGTCATCACCGCGCAAACCCTCCCGCTGGATGCCGATTCTTCGCCCGCCCCAGTCACCATTCTCACGCGCCAGGACATCGAGCAGCGCGTCGCAACGTCGCTTCCCGACCTGCTCGCCACGCAGCCCGGTTTCAGCATAGGGAGAACGGGACCCGAAGGCGGCCAAACTTCCCTCTTTCTCGACGGTGGCAATTCTAATCACACGAAAGTGCTGGTTGACGGCACGCCAGTCAATCAACCCGGAGGTCTGGTCGATTTCTCCAACTTTACGCTCGATAACATCGACAAAGTGGAAATCGTTCACGGAGCCGAAAGTGCGCTATACGGTTCTGACGCGATGGACGGAGTCATTCAGATTTTCACGCACCGCGGAACAACCGGAACGCCTGAATTCACGGCGTATGCGGAGGGCGGAAATTTTTCCACGGGCCGGGGCGGCGCAGAGCTTTCCGGCTTGCTGCGCCGCTTCGATTATTCCGCTGGATTCGCGGACCTCGAGACGCAAGGGCAGGGTCCGAATGACAGTTTCCGTAATCGCACGATCTCGGGAAATTTCGGCTGGCGATTTTCGGACACCGCGCGTGTAAGTCTTGTGCTGCGCGACAACGGCAGTTTCGCGGGCACTCCTGGACAGACACTGTTCGAGCCGGCGAATCTGTGTTTGAACTTGCCTGCTGCGTGCGAAGACAATACCCGCCTCCATAATTTCAGTGCGAATCTTCACACCGAGTTCACAACCGGCTCCCGATGGCGCCATCAGCTGGATGGAACTGAGTCCTACATTCGCCAATCTAATTTCGATCCGACTTTTCCCAGTTTCTTTCAATACAACCGCTCCAGCTTTGTTGGACAGTCGACATATCAAATCAAGGGACTCGCTGTCACAACGGGTTATGAGTACGAAGTCGAAAACGGATTTGTCGGCCTGCATGTGCAGCGCAATAATCAGGCCGGATTTCTCGACGCTCGGTGGCAGCCCATTGCCAGACTCACGCTGAACGCCGGCGCTCGCGCAGAAGACAATGCGAGCTTCGGTACTCGTGTCGTGCCTCGCGCAGGCGCCTCCTATGCCTTGCGCATTGCAAACGGTGCGTTCGGTGACACGCGGCTGCGCGCTTCCTACGGATTAGGTATTGTCGAGCCGAGATTCGATCAATCTTTCAGCACCGATCCCTGTTTTCCAGGCGATCCCAATTTGTCTCCAGAGCAAAGCCGTACGGTGCACGCCGGAATTGAGCAGAAGCTTGCTTCAGACCGGCTGCGTGTCACGGTCGATTATTTTGATAATCAATTCCGCAACATGATCAGCTTCGGTATTCTTTCTGCGCCGCCACCGGGATGCCTTTTCGCGGGAACATTTTTCAATACCGATCTGGCGCGCTCGCGCGGCGGAAATCTTTCGGCGGAAGCTCGAATTGCTCGCTGGCTCTCCGCCTCCGGAAATTACACGTACGACCCGACACGCGTGCTTGCCGCTCCCAATGCGTTTGATCCCGCCCAGATTCCCGGGAATCGACTACTCCGCCGGCCGGTGAATTCCGGGAATCTCGTGCTGAATGCGGCGTTCAAAAGAATGAACTGGAATATTTCAGGCTATTTCACCGGCCGGCGCACCGACAGTGATTTTCTCGGACTCGGGCTCAACAGTAACCCAGGCTACGCCCGCTTCGATCTGGCCGGATCGTACAATCTCACGCATGGCGTAAGTTTCTACGGACGAATCGCAAACCTCGCGGATAAGAAATATCAGGATGTTTTGGGTTATCCCGCGCTGGGACGCGAGTACCGCGCCGGCGTGAAATATACGACGCGCCACGAGTGAGGACCATATGCCGGAAGACGTTCTGTTCTGCTGGAGCGGAGGAAAAGACAGTGCGATGGCGCTTCACGCGCTGCAATCGGCGCGGGACCATCGCGTCACCGCGCTGCTTACCACCGTTACCGAGCAGTTCGACCGCATCAGCATGCATGGCGTTCGCCGCGCGCTGCTCGAGCGGCAGGCTGAGTCAATCGGCCTGCCGCTTCACGCGGTTCTCATTCCTCCGCAATGCGTCAACGTCACCTATGAAGCGCGAATGAACCAGGCTCTACACGAACATCTCGGCCGCGGCGTCCGGCGAGTGGCCTTCGGCGATATTTTCCTTGAAGACTTGCGCGTTTACCGCGAACAGAATCTCGCGCAGATCGGGATGGAGGCACTTTTCCCGATCTGGAAGCGCGACTCACACGAACTCGCGCGCGATTTTTTGCGTTTGGGTTTTCAGGCGATCACGGTCTGCGTCGATCCGCGCGTTCTCGATTCGTCCTTTGCTGGACGCGTCCTCGACGAATCTTTTTTTGCCGATTTGCCGCCCGGCGTCGATCCCTGCGGCGAGAACGGCGAATTTCACACCTTCGTATTTGACGGTCCCGTGTTTCAGAAGCCGATTCGATTCGCCGTCGGCGAAAAAGTGCTGCGCGATGGATTTTATTTTTGCGATTTATTGCCGGAGTGAAGGGAGAGAATAATGCACGCAAATAATGAAGACAGAAACTTTCTCCACCCACGCACGCTCGTGATCACAGCTATGGTTCTTGCCGCGGCGGCGATTCGTCTCGCTCCGCATCCTATGAATTTCGCGCCCATCGGCGCTCTTGCGCTTTTTGGAGGCGCTTATTTTTCCAGCAAGCGCCAGGCCCTAATCGTTCCGTTGCTGTCGCTTATTATTGGTGATGCCATTACGGGCTTCCATCCATTGATTCCGTTCGTTTATGCAAGTTTTCTGCTGAGCGTGGCGATCGGCTTTTGGCTGCGTCGAAAAAGATCCGCAACTCGCATCGGGGTCGCTACGCTGGCGGGCGCAATTCAGTTTTTTCTGGTCACCAACTTCGCCGTGTGGGCCACATCAATCGGCTCGTACCCGAAAACGACAGCCGGCCTGACCGCATGTTACGTCGCGGGCATTCCATTTTTCTGGAACACGCTGGCAGGAGATGCGTTCTATGCCGCCCTACTTTTCCGCAGCATGGCCCTGGCCGAGCGAAAGTTCCCGGCGCTTCGTGACCCAGTCACCGCCAACGCGACATAACAAACATTTCTCACAACCGACATAGCATGAATGTGCTCTAGTACTTTGCGCAGGACACAGACCGTGGAGCTGGCGGGACGCCGGTGCCACCAATCCCTCCTCTGTTGTAGCAACATAAAAATGTCACCCTAATGGCCCGATGAAAATGTCACGCCCCTGAGTGAATTTATCCACCGTTGAGGAGGAGTTTGGTATCTGCGTAATAGATCGAGACCTTTCCTTCGA
>JAOAPW010000008.1 GCA_025463105.1 Candidatus Acidiferrum typicum
GCCGCCGCGAATCCCTGGCTGCTCTCGTTCGTGGGGAGTAGACAAGAAACGCGTATCGTAACCACGGATGCACGCCGATTAACACGGATGAAATTCCAGGAAGAACCCGGGAACGCCAATCTCCCGATTGGCGGATTACAGGACGCCATTCAGGAGAATGGCGTTTCCGGGCATCGCGAGCGTCTTACGCTGTCCGCTGCATGAGAAACGCTGCCGCAGCACAAGTCAGGACTCACGATTCACGAATCACAAATCACGATCTTCACCGCTCACCCCACTTCAGCTTGCTGCGCAAGACCTGGTAATAGGTCTTCTTCGAGGGGATCACGAGACGCAGTTTTTCGGATGCCTTCCGCACAATCACCCGGTCGCCCTTCACCAATTCAATTCCTACCTGTCCGTCCAGAGTAAGGAATACGGTACCGTCTTCGGCTTGAAAATCGATTTCGATTTGTGCCGCGTCGGGAATAACGAGCGGACGATTGGTCAAGGTGTGTGGACAAATTGGAGTGACAACGAACGCCTCGACCGCTGGATATACGATGGGGCCTCCCGCCGACAGTGAGTAGGCTGTCGAACCGGTCGGCGTCGAAAGTATCAGCCCGTCTGCTTTGTAGGTAGTGACGTATTCGCCGTCGACGTGCAGCGCCACATCCATGATACGAGCTAGCGCCGCCTTGTTGAGTACGGCGTCATTGAGGGCGATCTGCCGGCGGATGATGCTGCCTGCTCGAACAATCTGCGCTTCGAGCATCACGCGCTCGCTCACTCTACTGTTGCCCAGGAAGACTTCGTCAAGAATCTCGTACAAGTCATCCAGAGGCACTGTCGTCAAGAATCCTAGACCACCGAGATTCACGGCGAGGATCGGTACCGGAGGATCGGCCGCCAGACGTGCCGCGGAAAGCAACGTTCCGTCACCACCCAATACGATAAGCAAGTCGGCCTGCGCGGGCAGCTCTTCGCGCGCCTGGGTTTGAACCGTTAGCGGGCCGAAGCAATCTCCGGTTTCGGAATCGCAGAGGACCTCGGCGCCGTGAGCCTGCAGCCATTTAATTAAAGGCGGAACGACGCGCGAAATGTCTGCGCGGCGCGGGCGCGAGATAATTCCTACTCGTCGAATCACTTTTGTATTGTTCGATTGTGTTCCCAAGGCGGATTCTACTCTAGCATTTATCATGGGGAGATTTTTCCGCCATTTTCAGAAGGCGTGGTTTGAGTATCATCCAGCCCGCTCCGCGCATGAAGAAAGAATTCCTGATTTCCCTCCGCGCCTGTCACTCGACTTGGCTGGACGCCTTCAACGTGCAAACCAGCGGCCACGGCCGCCGTGCGGACTCGTTTGACGGCGCGCGCGTGCAAATCTGCGTCGCGTACGATGCCGCCATGGCCGATGTCGCCTCGATCCAGCTCGAACTGCGGCTTGACCAGGATCAAATACTCCGCGCGAGGACCCGCTGCCGCCACCACCGCGGGCAGAACCTTTGCCACGGAAATGAAAGATACATCCACCGTCACTAAGTCAACTGGTTCAGCGATTTGCCCGGGCCGAAGATTTCGCGCGTTTTCCTTGATTTGTTTCACTCGCGCGTCTTGTTGCAGACGCCACACCATCTGCTCGGGAGTTACATCGACCGCATAAACCAGGAGCGCGCCATGTTTCAGCAGGCAATCGGTGAAGCCCCCGGTCGAAGCGCCGATATCAAGGCAAGTTTTCCCTTTGACGTCCACCCCAAAATCGTCGAGTGCACCTTCCAGCTTCAGGCCTCCGCGGCTTGCATACTTCGGCGACGTTCCGCTGACTTCAATTCGAGCATCAACGACCACCTGCATTCCAGCCTTGTCGCTGCGCGATCCATTCACTCGTACTTCGCCCGCCAGGATCATGGCTTGCGCTTTCTCGCGCGATTCGGCCAGACCTCTCTCGACGACCAGCACGTCAAGGCGTCTTTTATCGAGTTTTGATTTGGCTGGCACCGCGGTAATTTGCCGGTCGTCTGTCATCATTACGCCCGGCGATGAACGATCAATTCCGCAAGTTCACGTAGCCGCGTAGCGCGCTCGCCGTAGGGCGCAATCTCCGCCATGGCACGCGATTCCAGTTCTTTCGCAAACTGCCGCGATTTTTCGAGGCCGTATAGTGCCGGGTAGGTTGCCTTCTGTTGCTCAGCGTCTTTTCCTGCTGTTTTTCCCAGCGCGGCGGAAGATTCCTCGACATCAAGGATGTCATCGACCACCTGGAACGCCCAGCCAATCGTTTCGCCAAAACGCTTCAGCCGCGCTACATTTTCGTCGTCCGCCCCCCCGCCGATTGCTCCCGCCACGACGGAAGCGCGGATCAGCGCCGCCGTTTTTGAACGATGAATGTATTCAAGCTCCGTGGCCTGAATTGCGCGCCCTTCGGCTTCAAGGTCTGCGACTTGTCCACCCACCATCCCGTTGACGGTGCCCGCCGAGGCCGCCACGTGGGAAAGGATCGCAACGCGCCTGGCCGGATCGATGGGCGCGTTCGCAAGCGTCTCGAACGCCAGCGTCAGCAGTGCGTCGCCAGCCAGGATGGCTGTCGCTTCACCAAATTTCTTGTGGCAGGTTGGCTTGCCGCGGCGAAGATCGTCATTGTCCAGCGCAGGCAGGTCGTCGTGAATCAACGAGTAGGTGTGGATGAATTCAAGGGCGCAGGCAACAGGCAGGACGGACGTCATATCAGCCGAGAAAATCCTCGCGGATTCGAGGCACAGAATCGGCCGGACACGCTTTCCGCCAGCTTGTACGCTGTAGCGCATCGCGCGGTGAATGGACGGAGGTTGTTGATCCTCGGCAGGCATCAGGCGCTCCAGAGCGGCGTCCACGGCGGCTCGATCCTCTTCGAAAAATGCGGGGAGATTCATCAGTTGGCGGGTTTTCGCGGCATTTGAAGGCGCCCGGCTAGGACTCTTCCTCGGCTTCGGGATCGAAAGGTTCCGCGGCCAATCCGCCGCCGGCTTTCTTCAGAAGAATTTCCACCTTTCCCTCTGCCTGTTCCAGATGCTTCTGGCAATCGCGAGAGAGCTGTACGCCTTCCTCGAAAAGCTTCATGGCTTCGTCGAGAGAAAGGTTCGCGCTTTCCAGCTTTCGCACAATCTCTTCCAGGCGCGTCAGCGAATGCTCGAAATCGGGCTTGTCCGCGGGCTCAGGTTTTTTTGCCGGTGTTTGATTCACAGGTGTCATTTTCGTTATCGCCGGAATGGAGGGCAAAAATAAGTTGATCTCCATTCTGCTCAGCACGCAGCATTCTAATGCACGCCCGAGAACCGAAACAACCGCTTTGTGAAGTTGGCGGTTAATCG
>JAOAPW010000010.1 GCA_025463105.1 Candidatus Acidiferrum typicum
ACGGGTTCCCATCGGATGAAAGCTCGTCTTAGACCCCGCCGGGATGTACAGCGCTACCTTGAGCCAGCAAGAATAGGAAACCCAAGTACAGGGCCGCAAGCTTTTGCGTCAGACTTGTCCCAAATTCCCTCGTCTTTCAAGTAGGATAGTCCCTCTTCGATGCTACCGATTGCCATTCACGCCGACCGCGCGCTCACGCCGTTTGAAGAAATTTCCGACGTTGTCATGGTGATTCAAGGGTCCAAAATTTCCGCCGTAGGCCCGCGGGGGAAAGTTGCCATGCCGCGTGGCGCTCGCGAGATCGCGGCCAAAGGAAAAACCATCGTGCCGGGCTTTGTGGACGTCCATATCCACGGTGCGGGCGGGCATGACGTAATGGAGGGCACTCCCGAGGCCCTCGAAATCATTGCGGCAACCGTCGCCAAGCACGGCACGACTTCGCTGGTGGCCACCACCGTCACTGCCAGCGAAATGGAAACCTGCCGAAGCATTGCTGATATTGCGAACTTCATCCTGAACGAGGGACTCTCTCCCGCACGCGGGCTCTTCGCGGAAATCCTGGGCCTTCATTTCGAAGGCCCATTCATTAGTCAGGCGCGGCGTGGTGTGCATCCGCCCGAATGGATTGTGGCGCCTTCGCGCTCCATGCTCATGCGGTTTCTTGCCGAAGCCCGCGGCACAGGGCTTATTTTGACGCTTGCTCCGGAACTGCCCGGAGCGCTGGAATTAATCGCACTCGCCCGCGAGGCCGGACTGGTGGTTTCGCTCGGACACACTGACGCGAACCTGAAGCAAGCTCAGGCCGCAATTGCGGCGGGAGCGCGTCACGCCGCTCACGTCTTCAATGCCATGCGCCCATTTTCCCATCGCGAGACCGGCGTGCTCGGCGCAGTTTTTATCTCACCCGATGTAAGCGCCGAGCTGATCGCGGATGGCGTTCACGTGGACCCAACGGCGATTCGTATGCTCCTTGGCTTGAAATCTCCCGACCGTGTGATTCTGGTCAGCGATGGAATTTCTGCCACGGGAATGCCCGACGGAAAATTTAAACTTGGAACATTTGAAGTGACGGTCTCAGGGGGAGTCTGCCGCAATGCGGAAGGTAAGCTGGCCGGGAGCACGCTTACACTCGACCGCGCGCTTCGCAATATGGTCGCCTTGGGTGTCCCCCTATCCGCAGCTCTCCGAATGCTGACCGCAAACCCCGCGCGACAAATTGGTCTCGGTTCGCGAAAGGGCGTGCTCGCGCCAGGAGCCGACGCCGACCTGGTTTTTCTCGACGCCAATCTTGAAGTGCGCGGCGTAATGACCCGGGGCGCAGGCTTGGAAATGTCCATTTGACCTGCTGGAGCTTTTTCCCAAACAGTAAACTGACGGCGGGAACGTTTGTGAGCGCTACTTGTTCAGCGGAATATTCAGTTCAGAAGAAAGCTGGTAGGGGTCAAACGGGCTGCATGCGAAATAACGTTCGCCGACTTTGATGGTCGGCACTTTCCGGCGGCCCTCGTTTACTTGCAAGACGAGGTCTTCGGCGTCCGGCTCCTCATCAATATTCACTTCCGAAAAATCCACGCCGCGTTCCTGCAGGAATTTTCGCGCCCGCCGGCAATCCACACACCAACTCGTACCGAAAATTGTGATGTCTTCCATACCCAATTAGATTGTACCGTCTCCGGAAGGTTTCACCCGAACGTTAAAGCGCCGCATGTCCTGAAACGGCAATAGGGTGCGGGCTCTACTGTTTTTCGCCGAACGTTTACCCTGAGCCCTTCAAGCGAAGGGCTTCAAGTAGCCCGTGGAGCCCAACCGGAATAAGTGCTGGCTCTATTTATTTTATTCCTACTCCAAAAGGAAACACTGGAGCGCAGCGCGGGCTTTTCCCGGGAACGAAAATCGCGTGCCGGCGCTAGTGTGAGCCCGCAGCCACGGAAGCCGCGCCCGCTTTTGCAGCCACCTGCAGGCGAACTTGCGCGCGTTCGAGAGCTTCTTCAGCGCGTTTCCAATCCACGTTCGGGTCGTTTGGAGTTGCGAGACGTCTCTGAGCGCGCTCAAGGGCGGCTTGCGCGCGCGGCACATCAATTTCTTCCGCGCGCTCGGCTCGATCCGCAAGCACGATGACGCGATCGCTCAGCACTTCCACGAATCCGCCGATTGCCGTGCACGAAAATACGCGGCCACCCACGTGGTAGCTGAGCTCCCCAATCCCCATCTCAGCCAGCAGCGGAGTGTGCCCAGGAAGCACGCCAATGTATCCGCCGCGCACAGGGATCTGCGCCTCGCTCACCGTTTCGCGCACCACAAGCCGCGTCGGTGTGACTACTTCGAGTGTGAACGTGTCAGCCATTTTCTGCCGTGATTCGTGAATTGTGATTCGTAATTCGTGTCCCGAATACAGCGATAATTCATGTTCGTCAGGTTTCACGATTCACGAATCGCGAGTTACGAATCACGTCCTCTCTACGCCGTCGCCGCCATCTTTTCTGCCTTCTCGCGCACTTCTTCGATCGTGCCTACCATGTAAAATGCCTGTTCCGGAACGTCGTCGTGTTTGCCTTCGACGATTTCCTTGAACCCGCGCACGTTGTCGGCAATCTTTACGTATTTTCCTTCGAGGCCCGTGAATTGCTGCGCGACGAACATGGGCTGCGAGAGGAATTTCTCGATCTTTCTCGCACGCGCTACGGCCTGCTTGTCTTCATCGGAAAGTTCCTCGATACCCAGAATCGCGATGATGTCCTGCAAATCCTTGTAGCGTTGCAGCACGCCTTTCACCGCGCGCGCGGTGTTGTAATGTTCATCGCCGACGATACGCGGATCGAGAATGCGCGAATAGCTGGCCAGCGGATCGACCGCGGGATAAATCCCGCGCTCCACGATTTGCCGGCTGAGGTTTGTGGTCGCGTCCAAATGCGAGAACGTCGCGGCCGGCGCCGGATCGGTGTAGTCATCCGCGGGCACATAGATCGCCTGTACCGAGGTGATCGATCCGTGCTTGGTGGAAGTGATGCGCTCCTGCAGTTCGCCGATTTCCGTATTCAAGTTCGGCTGGTAACCCACGGCCGAAGGCATGCGGCCCAGCAAAGCCGATACTTCGGAGCCCGCCTGCACGAACCTGAAAATGTTGTCGATGAACAGCAGCACGTCCAGACCTTCTTCATCACGGAAATATTCGGCGACGGTCAGGCCGGTCAATCCCACGCGCAGGCGCGCGCCGGGCGGTTCGGTCATCTGGCCATAAATAAGTGCGGCGCGCGATTTCTCGGAATTGCCGGGGACCACGACGCCCGATTCCTGCATTTCCAGCCACAGGTCATTGCCCTCGCGCGTTCGTTCGCCCACGCCGGCAAATACCGACACGCCTCCATGCTTCATGGCCACGTTGTGAATCAATTCCTGAATGAGAACCGTTTTCCCAACTCCGGCTCCACCGAACAGGCCAATCTTTCCGCCCTTTAAATACGGCTCGAACAGATCGACAACCTTAATTCCCGTCTCAAACATTTCCAGCGTCGTGGATTGGTCTTCAAGAGAAGGCGCCGGCCGGTGAATCGGGTAACGCTTTTCCGTCTGGATCGGACCCAGGCCATCTACAGGTTCTCCAAGCACGTTCATCACGCGCCCCAGAGCCGCGCGGCCCACCGGAACCGCAATGGGCCCGCCCAGGTCGTCCGCCTTCATTCCGCGCACGACACCTTCCGTCGCCGTCATTGCCACGGTTCGGACGCGGCTTTCGCCCAAGTGTTGAGCGACTTCCGCGACGATATTAATCGGTTCGGGTCCCTCGAATCCTTCGCTGGTGATCCGCACAGCGTTATGAATTTCCGGCAGGTGATGCTCCGGAAATTGCACGTCGATGACCGGGCCGATGACCTGAACAACGTGCCCGACGTTTCCTGTCTCATGTTGCGCCATCTGTGGCTCCTTAAATCGGTGACTGGTGACTAGTGATTGGTGACTGGTGATTCCAGACCCGGTCCCAATCGCCGTTTCAACGAACTTCCCAGTGCATTAATTAGACGTCCGATACTATCGCAATGCCGGCCAACGTTTTCGCAGTCTTGAGTTGCGACATATCCGAGATCCCGGCTCAGCAAAACGAAATAGCGTGTCTCCTCTAGCTCTCCGCGCGCAATCTGAAGGCAGCGCAGCAATTCCCTTGTCGTAGCCTGGCCAAATCCTTCGGCAATATTCGCTGGAACGGACGAACTGCAGCGCCGCAATTGCGATACGACGCCATATTTTTCGCTCCCAGGAAACTTTGCCGTCAATTTATAAACTTCAAGCGTGAGCTTATGAGCTTCCTGCCACACAGTAAGGTTTTCAAACGACTTGACCTTCATAGCTCACTGACCCTTGCAGGAGACGGGTCACCAGTCACTAGTCACGAGTCACCAGTCACCGCCCTCACCCTGCCGACGCCGCTCCGCTCACTACTTCGATAATTTCCCGAGTAATCGCTGCCTGGCGGACTTTGTTCATATGCAGCGTCAGCGCGTCGATTACGTCGGAGGCGTTGCTCGTCGCCGATTCCATTGCCGTCATGCGAGCCGCGTGTTCGGCCGCCGAGGTTTCGGCCAACATGCGGTAAATCTGTATTTCCACGTAGCGCGGCACAAGCTTGTTAAAAATTTCCGCCGCCGGCTGCTCGTAGATGTAATCCACCGCATCGGTCGAGGATGTCGCCGGAGCGTCTTTCAGCGGCTCTCCCAGCGCCGCGCGTTCGAGTGGAAGAAGTTTTTCGACTCGCAGTGTTTGCGCCATCACATTTTTGAACTCGTTGTAAATCAGGTAGACCGAGTCCGCCTGATGGGACTCATAAATTTTCATAACCTCTACTGCAATTTTCGCGGCGACCCCAAGATCGGCGCGTGTGGTCACGTCCACGTATTCCGCGGCTATTTTCCAGGAACGCTTGGCGAATGCATCGCGGCTTTTTTTCGCGATGGGGATCACTTCAACCTTCTTGTCATTTTTTTCGCGCAAAAATTCGAATGCGCGCCGCAGCACGTTGGCGTTAAACGCGCCGGCCAAGCCGCGCTCTCCGGCGGCCACCAGCACCAGCACTCGTTCTTCGGGGCGTTGCGTCAGCAGCGGAAACTGCTCGGGATTCTCGATGCGCGACATCGCGGAGCGCAAAACTTCGCGAATTCCAGCGGCATACGGCCGCAGCGAAGTAGCTGTTTCCTGCGCGCGACGCAATCGTGCCGCCGCGATAAATTTCATCGCCCGGGTGATCTGCTGGGTGTTCTTCACCGAACGAATGCGCCGCCGGAAATCAAGAAGTGTAGGCATGGGAAGGTTCTGTTCGGCGACTAGTTGCGCGCAGTCGCCGCAGCGGCCTGAAACCTCTCCTTGAATTCCCCGATCGCGCGCTTCAGTCCGGCGCGAGTATCGTCGGTAATCTGCTTTTTCTGTGCAATTTCAGCGAGTAGCGCGCCGTAGCGCGTGCGCACGAATTCAACAAGGTCGTGCTGGAACCGTCCGACATCGGCGACCGCAATGTCATCGATCAAACCGCTGGTGCCCGCGAAAATCACGAGTACCTGCTCTTCGACCGTCAGCGGCGAGAATTGCCCCTGTTTCAGAATTTCAACAAGCCGCTGTCCGCGCGCGAGTTGCGCTTTGGTGGCCTTGTCAAGCTGGTCGGACCCAAACTGCGCGAATGCCGCGAGTTCGCGATACTGCGCAAGGTCAAGCCGAAGCGAACCGGCCACCTGGCGCATGGCCTTGATCTGGGCGTTGCCGCCGACGCGGCTCACCGATAGCCCCACGTTGATCGCCGGCCGGATGCCGCTATTGAAAAGATCGGCTTCCA